>DATBAO010000109.1:0-7221 GCA_036271495.1 Acidimicrobiales bacterium | reverse complement strand
GACTTGGTGCTCAGCTCCAGGCGTTGCTTGGGATATCGGCGAAGTACTTCCCGGGACTGAAGGTGAGCTACATACCGATCTCCCCGACACAAGGTGACTATTCGCCCATCGTGGCAACGGCGAATCAAAATAGTGGATTCGTCATGGCCACCGACGCTCCGACTCTCGTGCACTTCCTGCAGACGGCTAAGCAGCAGGGGGTCAAAAAGCCGACATCCATCTCCTCTGTCATCCTCCTCCAAGGCAATACCGTTAAGCAGCTCGGACCTCTGGCAACGAGCCTGTACTCGCCGGGCGGCTTTCTTCCCGCCGCCGATACCTCGAGCAAGGCCGTCGTCAAGTTCAACGCCGCGATGAACGCGGTGAACAAGAAGGCTTCCAAGGATGACTTCTCGGAAGATGCCTATCTCGGTGTTGAGCTCTTTGCAGATGTTGCGAAGGGGATGAAGAACGTGACCGGTCCGGCCGTCGCGGCCAAGCTTGACCAGCTCGATGGCTTGAGCCTTGGGCTTCTGCCGCCCATCCAGTTCACAACACCGGACAAGAGCTTTGGGCCACTGGATCGCATCTTCAACCCAGACGTCGTCTACATGCAGATCAACAAGGCCGGAAAGGCGCTTCCAACCACTGGATCCTTCGTCAATGCCTTCAGCGGCGCGAACCCCACAAAGCCCTAGGAAGTCGGCGCGTCACTCGAGTTCGGGGGAATGATGTTTCAGACCGCACTGATTGGCTGGCGGTCGATGGCTGGCAGTCAGGCAATGCCCATTGGAGGTAAGACCTGGTGACGATCCTCCAGCTCGCCCTGTTGGGCCTCGGGGCCGGGACTGCCTACGTGCTACTCGGACAGGGAATCGTTCTCATCTACCGCGGATCAGGCCTCCTGAACTTTGCTCAGGGCGCGATCGCAATGCTGACCGCGGAGGTCTACAACGAAATGACCGCCAACTTGGGGTGGCCCACTCCCGTGGCGCTGATCACAGCGATCGGCCTGGCAGGCTCCGTGGGCTTGCTGATGCAAGTCGGCATACTGCGCCGGTTGAAGCAGGCATCCGCGCTCACGAGGCTCATTGCGACGCTCGGTCTCTTCACGTTGATCTACGGGCTCGCCACGGTCTGGTGGGGCCAGGAGGTGCAGCCTGTCTACAGCTTGCTCCCTTCCAATCTTGTGCAGCTTGGGGGCGGTCTCTCCATAAGCGCGGACCGGCTCTATCTTCTGTTGTTGGCGGTGACGTTGACCGCCGTGCTGTGGCGCGTGTACCAGAAAACGCGCTTTGGCTTGGCGACGTCTGCCGTGGCGGAGAACGAGCTTGTGGCGATCAGTTTGGGATGGTCGCCCAACATGGTCAGCGCGGTGAACTGGACCGTCGGCACGGCGCTCGCAGGGCTCGCCGGGATTCTGCTGGCACCGATTGTCGGCTTGGGCGTCTCAGCCTTGACTCTCGCCGTGATCCCCGGACTTGCCGCGGCGCTACTCGGACAGTTCCGATCTTTCTGGCTCACCTTGGCTGGCGGGCTCGGGATCGGTATCGCACAATCATACGTCTCGAGGTACGTATCGACCCCCGGTTGGTCTGACGCGGTTCCCTTTTTGTTGATCATCGCCCTCGTGGTCGTGCGTGGAAAGGCGCTCCCCGTTCGAGGCGAATTCTTGGAGCGACCCGTCCGGGTTGGAACTGGTAGGTACTCGTTTAAGTGGCTCATTCCTCTGGTCGTGGGTGCCGGGGTTGTGATCGAGCTGCTCTCCAGCACGTGGGTGCTCGCCGTCTCGACTTCATTGCTCCTGGGAGTCATTGCCCTGTCGATGGTGCTCGTGACTGGTTACGCCGGACAGATCTCATTGGCTCAGGTGACCATTGCTGGGATGGGCACTCTTGCCGCAGGACTCACGTCCCACTATTGGAATGTGCCGTTCGGAGTGTGCGTACTAATTGGGATTGTCGCCGCCATGGTGATCGGATTTGTCGTGGGATTGCCGGCCCTTCGATGTCGCGGCGTCAATCTTGCGGTCGTGACCATCGGTATGAGCCTGGTTATCGAAGAGGTCATCCTGGGCAATCAATCTCTCCAGGGAGGATTAAGCGGATTGACGGTGACCTCGCCGTCACTCTTCGGCGTCAGCCTGGACTACGGAACGCACCCGATCCGGTACACGCTTATGGTGCTTGTCTTTTTCTGCCTGAGCGGGCTGGTGATTGTAAACATCCGCAGGGGCAGCACAGGTCGCCGATTGTTGGCACTGAGAACGAACGAGCGCGCCGCAGCAAGTGTCGGAATCAACGTCACCGCTGGAAAGCTGTTTGCCTTCACGGTCGGCGCCGGCATCGCAGGATTGGCCGGAGCCCTGTCCGCCTTTCAATTCGCCCAAGCTGATGTCACGAATTATACGACAGTGGGCTCCATATCTGTGTTGGTGAATGTTGTCGTAGGTGGCATCGGCTATATCGGCGGAGGAATCAACGGCGGCTTGAGCGGGCAGTCAGGCGTCGAGTACCAGGCACTCAGCTATCTGGGCGGAAGTTGGTTCAACTACCTGACGGCCTTAGGGGGTGCCCTCGTCCTTCTCATTCTGGTGGTGCAACCACATGGGGCCGCGGACGAGATCTTCCGACGTCTTCGAAAAAAGAAGGTCCACGAGGCGACGGAGGAGACACGGACGACCTCGCGGCGTGAATACAAGCCCGTCGTAGACGGCGGCGACCTAGGCAGAGCTTTGAAGGTTCACGACGTGTCCGTCCATTTCGGACGAGTCCAAGCAGTCAAGAACATGACCTTTCAGGTAGCGCCCGGTGAGGTCGTTGGGATAATCGGGCCGAACGGGGCGGGAAAGACCTCGGTCATCGACGCGCTGTGCGGGTTTGTGAAGTCCTCGGGTTCCGTCTCCCTTGGGGATGTGGACCTGACCGGCAAATCAGCAACCCGTAGGGCAACCGAAGGACTCAGTAGGACATTTCAGTCGGTCGAGCTCTTTGACGACATGACTGTGCTGGACAACGTGAAAGTGGCAGCCGAGCGGGGCGGAATCGGCTCGTCCGTTGCGGATATCTTCTACCCACGATCGAAGGCGCTGCCCAGGATCGCTGAGGCGGCGATCGACGACTTGGACCTGCGGCGTGACCTCGGACGAAATCCGGACGAGCTTCCTGCCGGAAGGCGCCGCCTCGTGGGCATCGCGCGGGCACTGTCTGGATCACCCGGCGCATTGCTCCTCGACGAGCCAGCTGCCGGGTTGAGCGATATCGAGTCCAGCGAGCTCGGACACCTCATCCGACATTTGGCCGACAACTGGGATCTCTCTGTCGTTTTGGTCGAGCACAACGTCGACCTTGTCGCGCGCGTCTGCGACCGTGTTGTTGCGATGGACCTCGGAGCGGTCATTGCGCAAGGTTCACCAGACGACGTGCTCCGTAGTCCAGCAGTGGTGGCAGCGTATTTGGGGCAATCGATTGAAGGGCCCGTTTTACCGGAGCCCAGCAAGGCGATCAACGCATGACCGTTGACCAGAGACTGAAAGTCGAATGTTTGCGCAGCGGCTATCTCGACATTGAGATCCTTCACGGCATCGACCTTGAGGTCGCCGCAGGAGAGGTCGTTGCCCTTTTCGGACCCAATGGAGCGGGAAAGACCACGCTGCTCCTGACTGTGGCGGGGCTACTTCTGCCCATGGACGGCCAGATCGTTTGGGATGGGGACTCCACCTGGGTCGCACCCCACAAGTTGGCCCGTCGCGGGATCACCTTCGTACCTGAACGCGGCGTCCTTCAGCAGCTGACGGTCGAAGGCAACCTTCAGCTGGGGAGAGGACGACCGGAGGACGCGCTAGAGATCTTCCCTGAGCTGGTCCCGCTCCTGCGTCGCCGCGCTGGCCTGCTCTCCGGCGGAGAACAGCAAATGCTGTCAGTGGGCCGAGCGCTCGCGAGTAAGCCGAAGGTGCTCTTGATCGATGAGTTGTCACTCGGTCTCGCTCCGATCATTGTTGTCAGACTTCTGAACGCAGTGAGGAAGGCCGCCGATACGGGGATTGGCGTGCTCCTCGTGGAGCAACAAGTGGAGCGTGCCCTCTCGGTAGCAGACCGAGGGTACGTACTGAATCGCGGCCACATCACGTTCGCGGGATCACAAGCCGATTTGAGGTCTCACGCCGAGACCATCGCAGGCGAGTACCTCGCCACATCGTCATAGTTCGTCGCGTGCGGCCTCCCTCCCCCCGTGTGGTCGTACGCGCCCGGCTCATCTCCGGATGGGCCGAGGCACCCCTTGCCGCCAAGCCCCTGTGGCGGCTTGGGGTGCGAATTCCCCGCCGAGTGCCCGCAACGTTGGATCGGCGGGACGGAGCGATACGAGTGCAGAACCGCAGGCACATGGACTCCGAGAAGGGACGATGACATGGGAGTTGTTCGCCACGATGATCCTGACTACTTCGAGAATCTGACCGACGTCTCTCTGACCTACACGCGAGAGTTGGGGCTGGAAGTAGGACTCAATCTGGGCACCGTTCTCATGGGGGACGACCCCAAAACCGCGCCAGCCGCGATGCTCCTTCAGTTGCCCCCCAACTACACGTTGGAGCGACATGGTCACAACACTCACCGTGTCGAGGTTGTCGTGCGAGGATCAATCCGCTTGCCGGACGGGCAAGCGCTTGGTCCAGGTGATGTCCTCACATCCAGGCCCGGGGAACTCTATGGACCGCACACTGCGGGCCCTGAGGGTGCCCTTACCGTCGAGGTGTTTGCTTCGACAGCGGGTTTGGCGCCTCTCCCCGACGACGATGGTTCTAGCGGTGCGGCGATGCTTAAAGCGATTCGGGCGAAGACCGACAAGGCTCAGGGTGTAAGTCCGCAATAGGCACGCATTGAGGTCCGACTATGGGTCAGGTTTGGCCAGCGCCGCCGCTACCGCGGGCAGACGTCCCATTGTGTGTGCCACTCGCAACCCGTCCATGTAGTCCCGAGCGTGGATGATCTCGCCTTCTCTTACGCGCAGTACTACGACGCCCGGGAACTCAAACGGCTGGCCGGCTGATGCAAGAACACCTACGACAGTCTGCTCCGCCACAACGGTTTCACCGTCCTCACTGCAATGGACGGCGGTCTCGCGTATTGATTGGGGCTGCGCATCGCTGTGTGCCCAGGCGGCCCGGTAGGTGAAGCGGACTTGCTCCCGTCCTTCTAACTGCGTCGCTATACCTGGGAAGAGGAAAGGCACTTCGTGGACCGCGTCGACTGCGTACAGGTCCGCCAGGTTGTCGGCGGATTGACTGACAATTGCCTGTTGGTATCGCCGCAGTATCTCAAGCTGGGTGGGGTCTTCTGTGTCCACCGGGGTCCTCCTGTGATCGAACGCGTCATCGCAAGGCAGTATTGTTGGTCAAGAAGTAAACTGTCAACATGTCAACGAAATCCGCCGCTCCGTACCAACGTCTTCTCGCCAGCCTCCACCGTGCCGACCTGCTCAGCCGCCGAGTAGCGGACAGGCAACTCGGCGAGCAGATCGGCATTGGCCGCGCCATGTTCTTGACGTTGGACTTGCTCGATGCCGCGGATGTGAAGAATCAGCAAGAGATCGCGGACCACCTGGGGCTCACAAAGGCCGCAGTCAGTCGGCACATCACTACGGCCCGCAATCGTGGCTGGTTAAGCAGTGAGCCCTCTTCGGGGTCGCGACGGGAGAACACCGTCGCCCTGACCTCTGCAGGCCAGGATCTGGTCCAGCGGGGACGGCGTTACCGCTCAATCGCCGAACGAAGGGCCGCCGAGGAACTGGGGGCAGAGGATCTACTCCGCACGGCTAAGACTCTGGACCGGTTATCTGCCGACCTAGAGCAACGCCTACGGGCTGAAGCCTGACAATTGACTATTCGTTGTCTCGGGGCGGCCCGATCCTGCTATTGGGCTGCTATTGAACGGGTAGGACAAAGCCGGATTCGGCACCATCCCGTGGAATATCTACCCGACTTCACCGGGCCGATGGACAGGGGAGATCCTCGTGGATGATCTGTGCCCGACTTTTAATCCGGTCACATTCGTGCAGCGATTCCACCCAAGCATCGATCCCGTTGACCCGAGAAGATGATTCCGCTTGATTCGGTGTGGGCCGATCAGATTCCAGTTGCCCATCTGATTGCCCAACTACTTGCCCGGATTCCTATTGGCGGAGCAGACCTGATGGACTTCTCCAGAGTCCTGAACTGGTCAAACGGCACAGTCACAAACTCAGTGGACACGCCCGCCCGCTCTCTACAGGTGGCGACACGGGTTCGAATCCCGTTGGGGCTGCAAAGAAATCCCAGATCAGCGGCTAATTGTTTCAGCCGCCTCTGAGTCGCAAGGCGTTTTGTCCATCCATTCGGGGAAACTCAACCCGAAGCGGATGGACAGAACGGACTGGGAGCGCCATGGCGGGCTTCATGCGGCAACGCAGCAACGACTCGTGGCAGCTCCGGGTTCACGCTGGAAGAGACGCCACGACGGGTCGCAAGTGTTACGTCGAGCGCACATTTCGTGGCAACAAACGTGACGCATCCAAGGCACTTGCCGCCATGGTGGCCGAAGTCGATCAGAGGCCCGTCGGATCGCTCGGCAAAGGAACAGTTGCTGCGCTCTGTCGTGAGTGGCTTGCGCACGCCACCCCGAGCTTCTCCCCGAAGACGGTCGAGACCTCCCGGATGTAGATCGAGGACCCGATTATTCCGGTTTCTCGGATCCGTGCAGGTCGCAAGGCTGACCCCCGCGGACCTTGGTCGGTTTTACCGTCAGTTACTCGAGGTTGGTCGCTCGCGTGGGCCGTATGCCCCTGCCACCATCCGGCGTGTCCACGGGATCATTCGAAGGGCGCTGGCGCAAGGGGTCCGTTGGGGTTGGATCACGCACAATCCAGCCATCGATGCCTCGCCTCCCCGAGTGCCCATGAAGGAGCTGAAGCCTCCCAATCCCGATCAAGTGGTGCGCGTGTTTCAAATGGCTCAGGAATCAGATCCCGAGTTGGCCACCTTCATCATGCTGGCAGCATCTTCGGGAGCCCGGAGGGGCGAGCTCCTGGCGCTGCGCTGGAGTGACATCGACTTTGACAGAGGAAGCCGCTCGATCGAGCGAGGAATCGTACGAGTTGGGGACAATCTCATCGCGCAGGGTACAAAGACGCATCAGAGTCGCCGGATCTCCCTCGACGGCGGAACGGTGTCCGCGTTGAGCGAGCACCGAGCGTGGATGACCGACAGAG
>DATBAO010000108.1:0-14780 GCA_036271495.1 Acidimicrobiales bacterium | reverse complement strand
AGCAACTCGGAGAAGATGGCCAGGAACTTGGCCCGCTCCAACAGCGGTACGCCGTCGTCCTCGGCCAGGTCGAGCAGGCGGGCGCCGAAGTCCAGGCGTGACTGCTCCCGGTTGGTGAAGCGCTGGTAGCCGAAGGCCTCGATCTCCTGCGGCGTCGGCGGGGTGGGGCGCTCCACCTCGGCGCCGACCGTGCCGACCTCCACCTCCACCGCGACCTCGATCGCCGCCTCGGGAGCGGACCCATCCCCTGTGACCTGGGGCTCCGGCTGCCCCGGGGGTTGGCGCTGAGGCTGGGTCTGGGTCATGGGAGGGGGTGCGGAGCGGGACGTCCAACTCGGGATGTCACCCTAAATCCTACCCCCCACCACTACGATTCGCCCGGTGCCGTCCACTACCCGCAGCGCGAACCGTCGCAGGCCGTTCCCGCGCTACGCCTTCGGCCCCAAGCCGAAGCGGCGCACCGAATTGGGCCTGCTGCTCTTCGGAGCCGGCCTGATCGTCGCGCTCTACATCATTGCGGTCCTCGGCCAGAAGTCGAAGATCCCGGACAACATCGGCGCCTTTCTGGGCGTCGTCCTCGGGCTGGCGCTGGTGGCCCACATGGCCAACCGCTGGCTCGCCCCCAACGCCAACGCCGTCATCCTCCCGCTGGCCGTGCTCCTCAACGGCCTCGGCTACGTCGTCATCGCCCGCTGGGACCCGGGCCAGGCGAAGGGCCAGGCCGCCTGGGCCGCGCTGGGCGTGCTGCTCTACGTCCTGACGTTGCTGGTGGTCCGGTACTCGCGCGATCTGGAGCGCTACCGCTACCTGCTCCTGTTGGTGGCCGGCATCTTCCTGGCCGCACCGCTGTTCTTCTCGCCCATCGGCGGCGCGCGCCTCTGGGTCCACTTCGGCAGCCTCGCCTTCCAGCCGATCGAGTTCTCCAAGATCCTCCTGTGCATCTTCTTCGCGTCCTATTTCGCGGAGAACAAGGAGATGCTGACGATCCCGACCGCCCAGGTCGGCAACCGGCTCTTTCTCGACCCGCGGCCGCTCATCCCGATTTTGGTGGCCTGGGGCGCCGCCATGGCGATCATCGGGCTCGAGAACGACATCGGCTTCGCCGCCCTGCTGTTCGTCCTCTTCATCGGCCTGCTCTGGGTGGCCACGGGTCGCTTCGGCTATCTGGTGCTCGGGCTCGTGCTCTTCGGCGTCGGTGCGTATATCGCGGCACGATATTTCCAACAGGTCCATCTGCGCGTCGAGCAGTGGCAGAACCCGTGGCCCTCGGCGGCCAAGCCCGGCGACAGCCAGCTGGCGCAGGCCCAGTTCAGCTTGGGCAGCGGTGGCATCGGCGGGACGGGCTTGGGCTTCGACCACTACGCGGGCTACATCTTCGGGCTGACGAGCGACATGATCTTTGCCGCCATCGGCACCGAGATGGGCCTCGTCGGCTGCGCCGCCGTCGTCATGGCCTTCATCCTGCTGGTGGGCGCCGGCTTCCGGGTGGCCCAGACGGCACGCTCGGACTTCTCACGCCTGATGGCGACGGGCCTGACCCTGATCGTCGGCTTCCAGGCCTTCTTCATCATGGCGGGGGTGGTGCGGCTCTTGCCCTTCACGGGCATCACCCTGCCCTTCGTGGCCTACGGCGGGTCGTCGCTGCTGGCCAACTACGTCCTGATCGCGTTGGTGCTGCGCATCTCCGACGAGGGCGCGATCGCGCAGGCCGAGATGCAAGCTGCTGGCGCAGCCGCCGCACCGGGTGAACGCCCGATGGTCCCGGCGGGCTGAGTCAGTCCGAGCCGCCCTCCGAACCGCCGGCCACCTCGTAGTTCCACAGCTCGGACGAGACCGAGACCGGGCCGCCGTGGGGCGAGGGCCGGTCGGCACCGGCATGGCCGTGGGCGAAGGCGGGTGAGGACACCCACTGCTGGAACGACGCCTCGTCGCGCCAGCGGGTGACGACGAGCCATTGCAGCCGGTCGTCGGTGGGACGGAGGAGCTCGAAGCCCTCGAAGCCGTCCTGGTCGTCGACGGCTCCGGCCCGGGCCGCGAAGCGGCGGGCCAGCTCGTCGCCGGAGTTCTCGGGCACGGTGATGGCGTTGATCTTGATCACGGTGTGTCCTGCACCATCAGCCATGGGCGTCCTTCCTCGTTGCTGTCGTGGTGCCTGAGCCTAGGTGCCCGCGACGCCTGATCCTCAGAGGCCGGCCTCCGGCGACACGCGCCTGTAAGCCGGCAGGAGCGGGCGTCAGCGGCTGACCGGAGCCGGGAGAAACCAACCCACCCCCGGAGCGAACGGCGTCACCGACACGCCCGCGCAGCTCGGCAGGTACAGAGGGCCGTCACCAGGAATGTGCGCCGACAGCAGGACGGATCCCTTGCCGCCCCCGAGCGAGATCCGGACGGTCTTGTACGTCTGGGTGTCGCACGCCGTGCTCTGCCCTTCTCGGGTCGTCGAGGTTCCTCCCACGAGCGCCGACGCCGATTGACCATGCCGGAGAACCACGAGAGGCGGGAGCCCGCTCGTCCAGCCACCGTTGTAGATACTCAGACGGTCGAGGGCGACCGACGATGTCCCCGGACGAAGCGCCACCGCCTTGGGGTAGCCGCTCAGTGCGCAGCTGGTCCGCGACGTGTCGCGGAAGCGGATGAGGATCGCCTCCTGGTTCGAGACGGCGCTTCCCTTCACCGCTGTCACGGAGAGGTTGCGCAACGCGCACGTCGGTACTCCTGGCGCAGTCGTCTGCACCGAGGCGGCAGAGGCCTGGCCCGCCTGCAGCAGGCAACCGACGAGGAGCGATGCGATCCCGAGTGCCGTGGTCCGTGCAGCTCGCCCGATGCGGGTCATGGCCCAATCAGAGCAGGTCGACGCCCGCCGTGGCGTGCCGTGCCGTGCCGTGCCGTGCGGCGCGGGGGTCGCCCCGCCTACGGCTGCGGTGTCTCGTCGACGGGCGGCAGCTCGTCAGCGATCGGGACGACGTCGCCCATATCGTCCAGCAGCCGCTCGTCGGCCAGGATCGGGGCCGGGACCGGCATGCGCAAGGCCAACACGATCCCGTCGGAGGGCCGGCAGTCGACCCGCACCCGGCCGGCGGGCGTCATGAGGTCGAGCTCGGCCAGTAGGTTGCCTTCGTCACGCCCGACCAGACGCAGCGCGATCACGTCGATACGGGACCGCTGCATCACCTGCATGAAGAGCTCGTGCGTCATGGGCCGGCGCGATTCCATCCGGCGCAGGGCCTGGGCCATGGCGGTCCCTTCCGGGAGGCCGACCGGGAACACCAGCACCCGCATCGGCGGCTCGGACTCGATCAGCGTGACGGCCGGGTAGGGCGAGGGCAGGTCCATGGCGACGTCCTCGACGTCCATCACCCTGAAGGCCGCCACGGGCGCGGGCGCCGGCGGGGCCACCGCCACCTCCGGCCCGGATTGCGCCTGGGGCTGGGGCTGGGGCTGGACGTCGGTCATCGGAATTTTCTGCGGGCGCCCACGCTCAGGGCCAGGCCCACCGAGGCGAAGAAGACCAGGACCGCGGTGCCGCCGTAGCTGACGAACGGGAGCGGGATGCCGGTGATGGGCATGATCCCCATCGTCATCCCGGCGTTCTGGAAGACACTGAACGAGATGAAGGCGAACAGCCCGGCGCAGATGAGCCGGCCGAAGGTGTCCCGGGCCACCACGGCCGCGTGCAGCACCCGCCAGGCGATCACGCCCAGCAGGAGCAGGACGCCCACGGACCCGACAAAGCCGAGCTGCTCGGCCACGGCGGAGAAGATGAAGTCCGTCTGCTGCTCGGGCACGTAGCCGAGATTCGTCTCCACCCCGTGGCCGATGCCCGAGCCGAACAGGCCCCCGGATCCGATGGCGTTCCTCGACTGCTGGCCGTTGTAGATCGCCTCCCGCACGAAGGGGTTCGTACTGTGCGAGTTCGGGTTCAAGAACGTCGTGAGGCGGGCGATCTGGTAGTGGTGCAGCAGCCCACCCTCAATGGCGACGAACGCCACCAGCGCGGTGCCGATGAGCAACATGACGAGGATCCTGATGGGCAGCCCGGCCACCGCCAGCAGGACGAGCAGCACGATGACCATGATCATCGCGGTCCCCAGGTCCGGCTGGACGAGCACCAGGGCGATCGGGAGGGCCGCCATCAGCAACAGCTTGAAGACATCGAGCCAGGCCAGGCCTTCTTGGTCCCGGCGGGCGCAATAGGTCGCCACCGCCAGAATCAGGGCCAGCACGGCGAACTCCGAAGGTTGCAGCTGCAAGGGACCCACGCTGAACCAGCGCGCCGCGCCCTGGGCACTGCTCCCGACGACCTGCACACCGAGGAGGGCCACCACGATCAGCCAGTAGAGGATGTTGGCGATCGGTTCGAGCCGCCGGTAATCGATCAAGGCGACCACCAACATGGTGATGACGCCCAACACGACGAAGAGCCCCTGCTTCTTGAGGAAGGTCTTGGGGTCGTCCCCCTGGGCCAACAGTGAGCCACGCGTGGCCGTATAGACCATGACCACGCCGATGACCGACACCAGCAAGGTGGCAGTAAGCAGGATCAGGTCGAACGGGGGGACGCTGCGGCGGGTGGCAACGTGTGTTCGGGCGAGTGTGGTCATAAGGCGGATTCGGGGACAGAATACCGGCCGTGACCTTCCCCTCCCCGGCGCCGCTCTCTGCCCTGGTGGGCACCCTGGGCGCGACCAGCAGCCCCGATCAGGTCGACCAAGGCGGGGGCTGGCTCTACCACCTACTGATCAAGTTCGGTGTCAGCCCCGACACGGCGTCGACGGTCACCGATCTGATCGTGCGCCCGCTCGGCATCCTCGTCGTCATCCTGATCGCCCTCGTCGTGGCCCGCCTCGGGAGCCGGGTGATCCGCCGCGTCCTCGAACGGGTGGCCAACCAGGCCGCCAACCGTCGCGGCTCGACGCGCGCCGGGGCCCGGGTGGCCACCATGTCCGGCGTCGTGGCCAACATCTGGCGCTTCTTCGTCTTCGTCGTGGCGGGCGCCATCGTGCTGGGCATGCTCGGGATCAATCTGACGCCGCTCCTGGCCAGCGCCACCATCATCGGCGCCACGCTCGGCTTCGGGGCGCAGCAGATCGTGCGCGACTACTTCTCGGGCATCCTCATGACGATGGAGGACCAGTACAACGTCGGCGACTCCGTCACCGTCGGCGGTGTGACGGGCGTGGTGGAGGAAGTCACCATGCGGCTCACCCGTTTCCGCGGTGTCGACGGCACCATCTTCATCGTCCCCAACGGCGACATCCGCCTCATCGGGAACCTGTCGCGGGGCTGGGCGCGCGCCATCGTCGACTTCACGCTGCCCGGTGCCGACGCGGCGGAGCTCGAGACGGTGCGCAGCGTGATCGCCGCTGCGGCGCACGCCGTGGCGACCAGCGACGCCTTCACCGGACACTGCACCGAACCGCCGAGCGTCGTCGGCTTGCAATCGGCCGACGCGACGACGATCACCATGCGCGTCACGTTGCTGACCATCCCGTCGCAGCGCGACGCGCTGACCCGGGCGCTCCGTGAGGCGGTGCTCGAGGCGTTGGCGAAGGCTTCGCTGTGGCCGGCCGAGATCGAGCCCCCCGCCACGCCGGCCGCCTGACCCGCTTCAGACGCTCTCGGCCCGCGCACCCACGCTCGGGCCCTGAGCCTCAGCCCTCGGAGGGATCCACCGCCTCCGCGGCCGCCCACATGGCTTCGACCGGTGCCGGCTCCCCCGTCCACAATTCGAGCTGTGCCGCCGCCTGGTGCACGAGCATCCCGAGGCCGTCCACCCCTTGGGCGCCCGCCGCGGTGGCCGCACGCAGCCACGGCGTCGGACGCGGGGCGTAGACCAGATCGGCGGCCACCTGGCCCGGCCCGAGAAGCTCCGGAGCCACCAGCCAGGGCGTCGCGCCCTGGGGGGCCGCGCCCGCCATGCCGAACGGCGTGGCGTTGACGACCAGATCAGCCGCCTGGACCGCCTCGACCTGGGCTTTCTCCCCGGCCGGCACCACCGAGCCCACCGGTCCCGCCAATGCAGCGGCTGTGGTCGCCCGCTCGGGCGTCCGGTTGAGGATGGCCACCTGGCTCGCCCCGGCATCGGCCAGGGCCAGCACGACGGCCCGGGCGGCCCCACCGGCACCGATCACCAGGCACCGTCTCCCGGCTGGCGAGAACGAGGCCCCCCGGGCGAGTGACGCCACGAACCCGCCCCCGTCGGTGTTGGTGCCCAGCAGGGTGCCGCCGCGGTTGACGATGCAGTTGACGGCGGTCAGCCGGCGGGCCACATCGGTGCACTCGTCGACCAGCGCGGCCACGTCGGCCTTGTGCGGCATGGTGACGGACAGCCCACTGATGTCGGCGCGCCGCATGGCCTCGAGCGCTCCGGCCGCCTGCCCGGGCGCGATCTCGAACGCGGACGAGCGCCACGTCTCGCCCAGTCCGAGCGCGGCGAAGGCTGCCGTGTGCAGCAGAGGCGAGAGCGAATGGGCGATCGGGCTGCCGATGACGCCGACCAGCCGGATGCCGGGACCGGCGTCGGCCCGCGCCCCATCCAGGGTCATGGCCGGGGCTGCTCCCGGCTCAGGGCAGGCCACGGCTCTTGGCCAGTTGCTCGTTGGCCAGCTGCTCGGCGTAGGTGTCGGAGAACGCCATCGTGCCGTCCTTCTGCACCAGCACGAAGTAGAGCCACCCGCCGGCCGGGGGGTGGACGGCGGCGTTGAGCGCGGTCGGCGAGGGCATGCAGATGGGCGTCGGCGTCAGCCCCGTGTTGAGGTACGAGTTGTAGGGCGATTGCACCTTGAGGTCCTGGCTCGTCACCGGTCCCCCATCCTGCCCCAGGGCGTACAGGACGGTGGCGTCCATCTGGAGCGGGATCCCCTGGGCCAGGCGGTTGTAGACGACCCGTGCCGTGTCGGGCATGTTGACCTTGACGTAGCCCTCCTTCTCCACGATGGAGGCGACGGTGAGCATCTGGTACGGCGTCACACCCAGTGCGGCCGCCGAAGACGGGGTGAGACCTACCGCCGTGACCTCCTTGTCGAACCGCTGCACCATGTCGGTGAGGATGGTCGTGTCGCTCTCACCGGGCAGCACGAGGTAGATGCCCACGCCGAGCATGCCCTCGAGGTTGTTGGCGTCCGGCGCGGCAATGCTCGAATGGACGGCGCCGCTCGCCGCCACCTTGGCGAAGCTCTCGCCGGAATGGCCGGGCAGGCTGTCCACCGCCTGCGCCACCTCGGAGAGCGTGAACCCCGGCCGCACGTTGACCGGATAGATGTTCGGTCCGGCGGCCAGCAACTGGCGGACATCGGAGAAGGCCAGGTTCTGGTGCATGGCGTAGCTACCGGGCACGACAGTCGGCGACCCGTGCACCACCTCGGAGATCTGGAACGCCAGGGAGCTGCCGATCACGTGCTGTTGGCTCAGCGCGCTGACGACGGCGTTCGTCGACTCGCCCGGATGCACGGTGATCACGACCTGGGGCCCGGGCGATCCCAGCGCGTGGGACTCCAGCTCGTACCAGAGCACGAAGGCCAGCACGATGACGGCCAGCGCTCCCCCGACGCCGAGCAGGATTCGCCGCCGCTTGCGCACGCGGGCGGCACGGGCCGCCTTCCGTGCGCTGCGGCTCTCGGGATCGCCGTCGCCATCGTCATCGCCATCACCGTCGGCGTCGGCGTCGGCGTCGGCGTCGACATCGCCGTCCCTGACCCGGCGGCGCGGCCCGGTCAGCTCAGCGTCGCCCTGCGGCGGGCCCGGCTGGGGCCAGGGCAGCTCACCCTCGCCCGACCCCGCGTCCGCATCGGCGTCCGCGTCGGCATCGAAGGGCTCGTCAGGCCCGCTCATGCGTTGTCCAGCCACGCCTGCAGCAGCACCATGGCCGCCGCGCTGTCGACCACCTTGCGGGCCTTCTTGCCGGTCCGCCCTGCCGCCCGCAGGGAGCGCTCCGCCTCCACCGTGGTGAAGCGCTCGTCGGCCGTCTCGACCGTGACGCCCAGCGGCTCGAGCAGCGCACGGAGCGCCGCCGCCTCGTCCAGGGCCGCCTGCGCCGCCGGGCCGACCTGGCCCGAGAGGCTGAGCGGCAGACCGACCACCACCGTGGAGGCCTCCACCTCGCGCACGGCGTCGATCACGGCCGTGCGGTCCCGTCCGGGGTCACCGCTGCGCTGGATAGTCCCCCACGGGCTCGCCAGCGTGCGCCCGCTGTCGCTGTAGGCCACACCGATCCGCCGTGCGCCGAGGTCGAGCGCGGCCACCCGGCCCGGGCCACGCCCGGGCGCTGCGTCGGCACTCACGCCGAGAGAAGCCGCTGCGCCTCGGCCAGCGCCGCCTCGATCTGCGAGGGGTCCTTCCCTCCCGCCACCGCCACCTCGGGCGAGCCGCCCCCACCGCCGCCGACCATCCTTCCGAGCGTGCGCACGAGCTGGGTGGCGTCAGGCGTGCCCCCGGTCGCGGCCACGATGGCCGCCTTCGCGCCGTCGGGCGAGCCGCCGAGCACCACGGCCCGCACCCCGTCGTGACGCAGCACGGCCTGCGCCAGGGTGCGCAGGTCGTCCGGCGCCACCTTGTCGCGGCGGGCCACCACGACCCCGCCGTCCGCCCCGGCCGCTTCGGCCAACGTCGTGGCCTCCGACTCGCTCGACTGCTGGCGCAACCGGGCCAACTCCTTCTCGGCGTCGCGCTGGCGCTCGGCCAGACGGCCGATGGCAGGCACCAACTCGTCGGGCTCGCTGCGCAGCGCCTCGGCCGCCGCCTGCACCAGCCGCTCGCGCTCGAGGGCCCGCTCCAGCGACACGAAGCCGGTCACCGCGAAGATGCGGCGCGTGTTGGAGCCGATGGAGCCCTCCGACAAGAGCGTGATGGAGCCGATCTGTCCCAGCGAGTCCACGTGGGTGCCGCCGCAGAACTCGAGCGAGGTGTCCCCGGCCTGCACGACCCGCACCGACGAGCCGTACTTGTCTCCGAAGAAGGCGATGGCGCCCATGTCCTCGGCCTCTTCACGCGAGGTCTCGGTGGTCTCCACGCCGACCGCGGTCAGGACGGCCCGGTTCGCCCGGGCGAACACCTCGTCGAGCTCGGCGGCCGTGGGCGCCGCGTGATGGGAGAAGTCGAAGCGCAGGTATTCGGGCGAGACAAGCGACCCCTGCTGGCGCACGTGGTCGCCGAGCACGTTCCGCAGCGCCGCGTGCAGCAGGTGGGTCGCCGTGTGATTGCGCCGGATGGCCTCGCGCCGTTCGCCGTCGATGGTGGCGAGGGCGTCCTGCCCCGCCCGAATCTCACCGCTGACGCGCGCCCGGTGCACGAACAGCCCCGGCACGGCCAGCACGGTGTCCTGCACGTCGGCGATGCCCGACTCGGTCACGATGGTGCCGGTGTCGCCCACCTGCCCGCCGCTCTCGGCGTAGAAGGGCGTGCGGTCCAAGAAGATCTCGACCAGCCGCTCGCCGGGCTCGCCGTCGCCACCGCCATCGCCGGCCTTGTCGCCGGCGGCGGGCTCGGTGGCGGGCTCGAGGACGGCGACGACCCGCGCCGGCACCTCGTAGTTCTCCTGCCCCCGACCGACGAACACCGTGGCGCCCTCGGCCTCGAGCAGCGCCCGGTAGGCCGCCTCGTCGCCGGCCCGGGTGGACTTCGCCGCCGCACGGGCGCGCTCACGTTGGGCGGCCATGGCGGCATCGAAGCCGGACCGGTCCACCTCCACGCCCGCGTCACGCGCCAGCTCCTCGGTCAGCTCGACCGGGAAGCCGTGGGTGTCGTGCAGGGTGAAGGCCACGTCGCCCTGCAGCACCTTCGTCCCGGTGGCGAACGCCTCTTCCAACCGGCTCAACCCAGCCTTCAGCGTGCGGTCGAACCCGGCTTCCTCCCGCGCGATGACGTTCACGATGAGGTCGTGCTGCGCGCGCAGCGTCGGATGGGCCTCGCCCAGGACCTCGGTGGCCGCCTGCACCAGCGCCGGTCCGATGGGCTTGTCCACGCCGGAGCGACGGGCCGCCAGGACGGCACGGCGCACGACGCGGCGCAGCACGTAGCCCCGGCCCTCGTTGGCCGGCAGCACGCCGTCGGCCACCAGCATGGAGAACGCCCGCCCGTGGTCGGCCAGCACGCGCAGCGCCACGTCGTTGGCGGGGTCCTTCCCGTAGCCGGTGCCCAGGATGGAGGCCGCCGCGTCGATGAGCGGCAGAAAGAGGTCGGTGTCGAACACAGAATCGTGACCCTGCAGGACGGGCAGGATGCGTTCGAGGCCGGCGCCGGTGTCGATGTTCTTGCGGGGCAGCTCGGTCAGCGTGCCGGCGGCGTCGCGGTTGTACTGCATGAAGACGAGGTTCCAGATCTCGACGAAGCGGGCGTCCCCGCCGTGCTTGGGGCCGCCGTCGTGGCCGTAGGACTCGCCGAGGTCGACGAAGATCTCGGAGTCGGGACCGCACGGCCCCGTCTCGCCCATGGCCCAGAAGTTGTCCTCGTCGCCCATGCGCTGCACACGCTCGGGCCGGAGGCCGACCCCGTCGATCCACAGCTCCTCGGCCTCGTCGTCGCTGTCGTGCACGGTGACCCAGAGGCGGTCGCCGTCGAAGCCGAAGACCTCGGTGAGGAGCTCCCACGCCAGCGGGATCGCCTCGTCCTTGAAATAGTCCCCGAAGCTGAAGTTGCCCAGCATCTCGAAGAAGGTGCAGTGATACGTGTCCGTGCCGATGATCTCGATGTCCGGGGTCCGGAAGCACTTCTGAATGGAGGTCGCCCGAGCCCAGGGCGCCGGCTCCTCGCCCAAGAAGTAGGGCTTGAAGGGCACCATGCCCGCGATCGTGAAGAGGACCGAAGGGTCGTGGGGGATCAGGCTGGCGGAGGGGACGATGGTGTGGCCCCGGTCCGCAAAGAAGCGCGTAAAGGCCGCCCGCAGTCCGTTGGCGTCCATCTCGCCAGCTTACCGGGGGCAAAAACGGATCTGGGGCCGCTCCGGGGGCCGAAAAGGGCCGGGCTCGAGTCCGGCTCAGCTCAGGTCAGCTCAGGCGGTCGACATCCCCACGATGGGCTTGTTGAGCGTGATGCTGCCCGTGGACCCGTAGAAGAGCGCATTGCCGTAGGTGAAGATGCCGCCGTCGGAGGCCACCAGCCAATAGCCGCCGCCGTTGGGGGACGGGGTCATGCCGACCACCGGCTTGTTCAGGTGGAGGGAGCCGGCGGAGCCGTAGAACTGGGAGCTGCCGTAGGTGAAGATCCCGCCGTCGGCCGCCACCAGCCAATAGCCGTTCCCGCCGGGACCGGTCGCCATGCCGACCACCGGTGAGTTGAGGTGGATCGATCCCGTGGAGCCGTAGAACTGCGCGTTGCCGTAGGCGAAGATCCCGCCGTCGGAGGCCACCAGCCAGTAGCCGCCGCCGTTCGGCGTGGCCGCCATCCCCACGATCGGCTTGTTGAGCGGCGTGCCGCCGGTGGAGCCGTAGAACTGCGCGTCACCGAAGCTGAAGATGCCGCCGTCGGAAGCCACCAGCCAATAGCCGCCGCCGCTCGGTGTGGCCGCCATCCCCACGATCGGCCGGTTCAGGTGCTGCCCGCCCATGGAGCCGAAGAAGCGGGCGTCGCCGTAGTTGAAGATGCCGCCGTCGGAGGCCACCAGCCAGTACCCGTTGGAGCTCCGCGTGTCGGCCATGCCCACCACGGGCGCGTTCAGCGGCGTCCCGCCCGCGCTGCCGTAGAAGCCGGCGTCCCCGAAGTCGAAGACTCCCCCGTCGGAGGCCACGAAGCGGTAGCCCTGGCCGCAGTTCAGGTCACCGCCGAAGCCGTAGTGGTCGGCGGCGGAGACGACCGAGACGCCCTGGGCGTTGCCCACGGTGACGTCGACACACTGCGAGGCCGTTGCGTTCGGCGGGACGACGGTGACGGTCGTGGCGGTCTGGGACACGATGCGGCCCCCGCCCACCGACCCGAAGTTCACCGACGTGACGCTGCCGAAGCCGCCGCCGAAGATGGTGATGGCGCCGGCGCCGCTGACCGGCCCCGTATTGGGGCTGACGGCGGCCACCGACGGGCAGCCGTTGCCACCCTGCAGGGCGATGGCCAGGGTCTGGTCGACCGGTGTGCCGAGCCCCGTGGCGGCATCGAAGCCGGCGGCGGCGGCGAACTGGCCGAGATTGGTGTCGGTGAAGTCGTTGTTCCCCTGGGTGACGTCCGTGAAGGTGCCGCTGTTGGCCAGTTGCGCTGCATAGAGCGCGGGGCCGACTCGCCCGAGCGGGCTGAAGCAGCCCTGGTTGGTGTCCACGAAGAGCCCTGCGTTGGTGGGCGCGGCGACGCTGGTGCCACCGAAGGCGGTCCAGTGCCCGTTCCAGTAGGCGGCCACCCCGCCGTCGGAGGGGTCGGAGGGGAAGGAGAAGTCCGGTACCGCCCGGCAGCTGCTGAGGCCGCAGGGCGGGGGGCTGAGCCCCGACGCGGCGGGCTGTCCCGGATTGGCGGGCCACTCGAGCGAGTAGCCGCCGCCGCTCGCCCCGACGCTGGAGTTCCCCGCACAGAGCGGAATGGAGTCCTGGCAGTCGTTCCACGTCGACTGGGACGAGGCCGACGCATTGACCAGCGAGGTCCCGCCTGCGCTGACGACGTCGGGCTGCGAGCCGGGATCGTCGATGGCCAGGGCCTTGGACCCCGTCGTCGGGAAGCAGTCCTCGGACCCCGAGTCGCCGGACGCGGCGATCACGGTCTGCCCCTGCGCCGCCATCCGCTGGAAGATGCCGTTCTCCGTCTGGCGGTCGGCCGCCGGCATGTCCGCCTCGCACACGCCCCAGCTCGTCGTGACGACCCGGGAGCTGTCGTCGCTGGCGATCCGGTTGAAGAGGTCGAAGGCCTGGGCGTCGTCCCCGTTGGGCGCCTCGTAGACGACGAGTGAGGCGGAGGGGGCGTTGACGGCGGCGAGCTCTGTATCGAGGGCGGACTCGCCGCCGCCCTGGGGTGGGCCGCCCGGACCGCCGTCCACCTGCACGGTGTGGACGGGGTTGGACAGCCCGTAGCAGGCCTGGAAGGCGGCGACGTCGCTGGCGGCGTACTGCTCGAACTCCACGATGGCGATGGACTGCCCGATGCCGGTGCGGCCCTGGCCGAACAGCTGGTTGAGCCCGAAGATGCCGGCCAGCTGTGTCGAGGTGTAGGTGCCGTCGAAGGCCGTGTCCTGGGCCGCCGCGCAGGCCTGGGGCGTGCCGGCGTGGGCGATGGCGGCGGGGCCCTGGGCGATGGCGCCGGCGTTGCTGGGCGGCTGCGCCTCCGGGGACTCGGTGGTCGCTCCGCCGGCGCCCGAGCCGGCGCCGGCGGGGCCGGCGGGGCCGGTGTGGCCCTGCTTCACCATGGAGTGCTCTTTGAAGAGCCCGTCGAGCCCGGCCACGCCGGTGACGACACCGCTCAGCGAGGCGGGGATCTGGGGCGACGCCGTGTTGACGATGGCGCGGGCGAACTCGCCCGGAACCTGCACCGACACCAACGGCGTGCCCAGCGCGGCCGAGACGACCGACGCCGTGCCGCTGACGGGGAGGAGCGTGCTGCCCGGCTCAGGCGTGCCGACCGTCAGCCCTTCAGCCCGCAATGCCGCGGTCGCCTGCGCCACGACGGCGGGGCTCGGTCCGAATTGCGCTGCATACTGCGTCGCACTCAGGTAGTGCCGGTAGCCGGGCGATCCGGGTGTCGACACGGCGGCGACGGTCTGGGCCAGCCCCACGGGATCCTGCCCGGCCAGGACGACATCGAGGTTGAGCACCTGTTCGGCGGGTGCGGCGCCCGACACCGTGGAACCGGACGGCAGGTGGGGGGCGGCCTGGGGCAGGGTGATGCGACTCTGCGGAGTGCCGGCGGCGGCGCTGGGCGGGGCGCCGGCGAGCCCCAGAACCGAGGGAACCAGCACGCCGACCAGGAGCGTCCCTGCGCCGCAGGCGCCGAACGCGACGGACGCCAACGCCGAGCCGCCCTTGCGCCGCACCCGGTTCACGAATCAGCCTCCCTGCTCTGCGCCCTCGGCGCTCTCCAGGCCCGCAACGTCACGAGGCGTGGGCTCGTAGTACACCCGTCCCTCGAGCGCGTCAGGACGATACTGCTGAGGGACCACTCCGGAGGGGTCGTCATGGGGATAGACGTAGCCATCGCCGTGGCCCAGGGTGGCGGCGCCCTTGTAGTGGGCGTCCCGTAGATGACCCGGCACCTCCTGGCTCACGCTCGAGCGCACGTCGGCCTGGGCCCGCCCCAGGGCCACCACGACGGCGTTGGACTTGGGCGCCCGGGCCAGGTAGATGACCGCCTCGGCCAGGTTGAGGGCGGCCTCGGGCAGCCCCACGTACTCGACCGCCCGCGCCGCCGCCTCGGCCACCAACAGCGCCTGGGGATCGGCCAGCCCGATGTCCTCACTGGCCAGGATCACCATGCGGCGGGCCAGGAAGCGGGGGTCCTCCCCCGCCTCGATCATGCGGGCCATCCAGTACAGGCCGGCGTCGGGGTCCGAGCCCCGCACGCTCTTGATCAACGCACTGATCTGGTCGTAGTGCTCGTCGGCCCCCTGATGGAACAGCCGCCCGTCGCGCGCCCGCGCCATGTCGTCCATGGTGAGGACGACCCGCACGTCGTCGGGACCGTCGCCGCGCACGAGCGCCACCGCGGTCTCCACCGTCGTCAACGCGGCGCGGGCATCGCCCTCGCAGGCCGCCACCACGGCGTCGATGGCCTCGTCGTCAGCCGCCGCCTCCTCGGCCGCCAGGCCACGCCGGACCAGCGTGCGCAGGTTCTCGTCGCTGAGCGGCCGCAGCCGCCACAGCGAGGACCGGCTCAGCAACGGG
>DATBAO010000107.1:0-12737 GCA_036271495.1 Acidimicrobiales bacterium | reverse complement strand
GAGGAACAGCGGAATGACGAGTACGCCGACGATGTTGGCCATGAGCTGATAGCGGAAGAGCGCTCCCCGCAGGCCGCGCTGCGTCAGGCGTCTCACTGCTCGCGCCGCACGACGACCGAATCACGTGCACGCCAGGTCTTGGGCCCCTGTGCAGCGAGCTCGGCCAGTCGCGCGTTGTAGGCCGCCAGTTCCGGATCGTCGACTTCGGAGACCGGCGACGCCATGTCCTCGAGTGTGTCGGGAACCGCCGGGGCCGTGTCTGCAGCCGTGCCTGCAGCCGTGCCGGC
This sequence comes from Acidimicrobiales bacterium, assembly GCA_036271495.1. GTDB lineage: Bacteria > Actinomycetota > Acidimicrobiia > Acidimicrobiales > RAAP-2 > Bog-473. Next base: position 12,450 of record DATBAO010000107.1, on the reverse strand, counting down.
CGCCGCCGCCGCTTCCTGTTGGCGCAACATGCCCTTCAAGCCGGCGCTCTCGTAGTCGGTGTGGATGAGCATCCACCAGAAGTAGACGCTCAGGACCCCGAATGCGGGCCACAGCACCGAATAGAGGTAGCTGAGCTGGTTGCCGTCCGCAGCACGGTTGATCTGCCACCAGGCGGCCAGCGCACAGGCGGGCACGAAGACCAGGATGGTCAGGTGGAGCGATACGGCTCTACGGGAAAGCCACCGTTCACGCACGGATTCCATGTTACCGGCCCCCTCTCGCCCGGTAATTTCGCCTTGTCACCCGTTAGCCTGGCTTCGTGTTGCCCCCCGCACTGGCCATGTGGTTTGCCGCGGCATGAGCGCTGGGGACAGCGGCTCGGTTCCCGCGTCGGACTTGCCGGGCAGCATCTCGACGGTCCACCGGTACGAGCTGCCGCTGGCACGATCCCATGTCTGGAGCCTGATCAGCGATGTCGAGCAGTACCGCACCTGGTGGCCCTGGTTGCGATCGTTCGACGCGGGCGCGCTGGCCCAAGGAGAGGAATGGCACTGCATGGTGCAGCCGCCGGTGCCGTATCTCGTGCGGTTCACCGTGTTCATCGAAGAGGTCGAGGCAGGAGCGCTCGTGCGGGCCTCCGTGGGTGGTGACGTGGTCGGCGAGGCCACGCTGACCCTCCATGACGCCGACGACGGGTGCGTCACCACGCTGCAGAGTACGTTGGCGCCCGGGAACAGGGCCCTCGGGCTCGTCTCCCGTTTTGCCGGGCCTGTCGCTCGCTTCGGGCACGACTGGGTCCTCGATTCCGGAGCACGGCAGTTCATCGCCCGCGCCGTCGAGCCGCTTGCGGGCGACTAGACACCCCAGGCGTGAAGTTCTCCTTTCGACAGATCTTGGCTTCAACGGCGGGTGCAGTCGCTGCCGCCGTCATCGCGTCGACCTTCGGCGTCAAGGGGACGATCATCGGCGTCGCCATCGGCTCCGCGGCAGCCACCATGGCCACGGCCTTGGTTGCGCAATCGATCGAGCGTGGCCACGAGGCCGTCAAGCAGGTGGTGGTCAAGGCGCCGGAGACGGCGACACTGTTCCGCAAGCTGGGTGGGACCGGCGCCAGCGGCGCCAGCGGCGCCAGCGGCGCCAGCGCAGACACCACTGCGCCGACGACGACCTCATCGTCGACGGCGCCGACCGAAGTCGTCCGCCCGACCCCGGCGGCGGACGAGCGGAACGCCGAGACCACGTCGACGGCGGCACCGGCGGGGGCGACCGAGCGCCTCGAGATCTCGGCCGTGGCGGACGCCCCGGCCTCCGAGCGCCTGCAGGCCAGCACGAGGCCGACGCCGCCACCGAGGCGGCGCCCCGCCATCACGGCCCGATTCTCGTGGCGTGAGATCGCCGCCGCCGCGGCCATCGTGTTCGTGCTGGCCCTGCTCTTCATCACCGCGATCGAGCTGATCTCCGGCAAGCCCCTGGCCAATATCTTCGGCGGCGCGGACACCGGGCCGACACTGAAGAACCTCGTCAACCCCTCGCCGGCGCCCGCCACGACGCCGACCACGACCACGTCGACGCCCTCGGCCAACACGACGACGTCGAGCCCGAATTCGTCGACGACCACCACCACGACGGGATCCGCGACGACGAGCACCACCGCCGTTCCCTCCGGCGCAGGAACGACGACGACGACATCGCCGGCTGCGGGCAGCACCACGACCACCACGGGCGCGGGTACGGGCTCGACGACGACAACGTCGTCGGCCCCGTAAGAAGCGGGCCTACCAGCCCTTGAATTCGGCGGGCCGCCGCTCCACGAAGCTGGCGATGCCCTCCTTGGAGTCCAGCGTGTTCGTCACCAATTCCTGACCCATGGCCTCGTCGTACAACGACGTGGCGCGGTCGACGTCGAGCGCCCTGTTGGTCAGCCACTTGGCCACCCCGATCGCCTTGGTCGGCCCCGCCGCCAGCCGTCCCGCCATCTCCTCCAGCGTCGCCTGCAGGTCGGCCCGCGGCACGAGCCGGGTGACCAGGCCGATCCGGTAGGCCTCATCAGCCGGCACGTCGTCGCCGAAGAAGAACAGTTCCTTGGTCTTCTGGATACCGACCAGGCGGGTCAGGATCCACGCCCCACCGGCGTCGGGCGCGATGCCCCGCCGGACGAAGACCTCGACGAACTTGGCCTCCTCAGCCATCACCACGAGATCGCACGCCAGCGCCAGGTGCATACCCCCGCCCGCCGCGGTGCCGTTGACGCCGGCGATGACCGGCTTCTCGCAGTCGAGGATGGAGGTGACGAGGCCCTGCCAGCCGTCGCGGATCATGCGGGACGCGTCGCCCACGACGTTCTCGGGCGCGTCGTCGGGCTTCGGCCGCGGGGCCAGCCGGCCGCCCCGCAGGTCGGCGCCGCTGCAGAAGGCCTTCTCGCCCGCCGCCGTGATCACGACCACCCGGACGAACAGGTCGGACGAGGCGTCACGCACCCAGGCGGCGATCTGGTCCCGCATGAACTGGGTCATGGCGTTCCCGGCGTCGGGCCGGTTCAGCGTGATCCAGCAGATCCCATTCTCAATCCGGCGGATCAGGTCGTCGCCGGCCGGGCTCTCAGTCGTGTCGCTCATCGCTCTCCTTGGGTGGACGGGCGACCTTAGGCCAGCACGACCAGGGCATCGGCCGCAATCGCGCCCGACGGCCCCGCCAGCAAGGGGTTGACGTCGACCTCGGCCACCGAACCCGAGAGGTCGACGGCCAGGCGCTGCATCTTCATGAGGACGTCCACCAGCGCCTGGCGATCGGCCGCCGGCGCCCCCCGGACACCGTCGAGCAGCGCGCCGCCGCGCACCTCGCCCAGCATGGCCGCGGCGTCGTGCTCGGTGAAGGGAGGGACCCGGAAGGTGACGTCGCGCAGCACCTCGACGAGCACGCCCCCGAGGCCGAACATGACGACGGGGCCGAAGAGCTCATCCTGCGCGATGCCCACCACCGTCTCGACGCCGTCGACCATCTCGGCCACCAGCACCCCGTCGACCCGTGCCGTGGGCGCGGCCCTCTTGGCCGCCGCCACCAGCCGCTTGTAGGTCCGCCGCGCCTCGTCCTCGTCGCGCACGCCGACGGCGACCAGCCCGAGGTCGGACTTGTGCGGGATGTCGGCGGAGACGATCTTCATCACGACGGGGTAGCCGATCTTCTTCGCCGCCTTGGCCGCCTCGGAAGCCGACGTGGCCACCCGCTCCTTCGGCACCGCAATGCCGTACGCCTGCAGCAGCGCCTTCGAGTCCTGTTCGGACAGCGTCGTCCCCCCACGCTCGCTCTTTCCGCTTCCACGCGTGGCGCCGCCACCTCTCCTGTCGCCGCCCGGCCGCAGAAGCGGGAGGGCCTTCTTGCGGGCGGGGCTCGGGCGCAAGGCCGGATGGTCGAACCCGGACACGTAGGTCGAGACGAAGCCATGGTGGTCGAAGTAGGCCTTCGCCGCCATGACGGCGTTGGTGAAGGTGCGGAAGGTGGGCACGCTGCTCTCGAGCAGCGTCTTCGTGTACGCCTCTTCGGTGCCGACGGGCGAGCCCCACACGACGAAGACGGGCTTGTCCGTCCCGGCCGCTGCGTCGACCAGGTCCTGCGTCAGCTTGTTGCCCATCGACGGCAGCGCGCCGGTGATGGGGCACAGCAACAGGTCGACGTTGGGATCGGCCAGCATGGCCGCAATGATCTTGGGCCCGCGCTCGTCGCGCACCGGGGCACCACCGTTGTCGACGGGATTCGAGACACGGAGGTAGGGCGGGATCCATTGGTGCAGCTGCGTCTGTGTCGCCTCGGCCAATTCCGGCAGGTCGAGTCCGGCCGCCGAGACCATGTCCGCCATGTGGGCCCCGGTGCCCCCGGAAATCGAATAGACGCAGACGCGCCCGCCGGCCCCTGTCGCCAGGCGCTCCAGCGCAGCGGGGGACGGCGCCGTCGTGCGGGCCAGCGCGGCGGACACCTCCAGCAACTGGTCGAGCCCGTCGACGCGCTGCGCGCCGTACTGGCGGAAGACGGCGGAGACGACGTCGTCGGACCCCGTCAGATGGCCTGTGTGGGCCTTGGCCATCGAGGTGCCCTCGTCGGTCCGGCCCACCTTGACGGCGACGATCGGGACCCGGCGCCGGGCGGCGGCGTCGGCCGCCAGCTGCAGCGTGCGGCCGTCCTTGAACCCCTCGATGTAGCAGGCGACCGCACCGGTGCTCTCCAGCCCGGAGAAGTAATTGATGAAGTCGGCGGACTCCAGGTCGGCCTCGTTGCCGGCCGGCGCCCAGTGCGAGAGCTTGATGCCGATCTCCTGGCCCTGGAAGATCGGGCGCCCCTGGTGGCCGCTCTGGGTGATGAGCGCGATGGCCCGGCCCGGCAGGTCGTCGCGGAAGACCTCGAACGCGTTGAGGTTGGTGTTGGGCCCCAGCACGTGGAGGTCCCCGCCGGCGATGACGGCTTCCATCTCATCTTGCAGGCGCTCGCCCTCGGGGCCGACCTCGGCGAACCCGGCGGCGAAGACCACGGCGAACTTGGCCTTGGCCGCCACCGCGTCGCGCAGGATGGGAAGCGGGTCGCCGACGAGGATGGCCACCAGGTCGAGCTCGTCGGCGATGTCGGTCAGCGCCTTGGCGCACGGCCGGCCCGCCACCTCGGGCCGGTTCGGGTTGACGAAGTACACGGTCGCACCGCGCTCCTCGGCCCAGACGGTGATCTTCTGGGTCAGCGCCGTGTTGGGCCGGGCGTTGGTGTCGGAGGCCCCCACCACGGCGACGCGCCGGGGCCGGAAGAAGGTGGTCAGGTCGAGGGAGCGGAGGGCGATCGGCCGGCCCGTGATGTCGTCCGTCGCAATGGTGCCTGTCGCCATGTCCCTCCTTTCAGCAGGCCCGCCCGGCCGCCGGATCGGCACGTCCCGGGCGCACCCGTGGGGGCCTCGCGGGGGACTTCACCGTATCTGACGCCACCGTCAGCGTAAATCCGATCTTCCCCGGTAGGAGGCATATTCGGGCGAATTGTCGGCCCACTCCCGCCCCCGTTACGGTGGGTGACAGACGTGTCAGTCTTCTCTCCGGATTGGGGGCTTCATGGGCATCTTGGACGGGAAAATCGCCGTCGTGACGGGGTCGGGTCACGGCGTCGGCCGCGGTGAGGCGCTCGAGCTGTCGGCGCAGGGAGCCAAGGTCGTCGTCAATGACCTCGGGGGCAGCGCCATCGGCGAGGGGGCCGACAAGAGCCCGGCCGACGAGGTGGTCGAGGTCATCAAGGCCCGGGGCGGCGAGGCCGTCGCCAGCTACGACGACGTCTCGGACTTCGGCGGCGCCGAGAACATGATCGCCACCGCCTACGACACCTTCGGCGGGCTCGACATCCTCGTGAACAACGCGGGGATCATCCGGGACAAGATGATCGTGTCCATGACCGAGGAGGACTTCGACTCCGTCCTGCGGGTCCACCTCAAAGGCACCTTCGCCGCCACCAAGTTCGCCTGCATCCGCTGGCGCGAGCGCACCAAGGCCGGCGAGGAGGTGCGGGCCGCCATCGTCAACACCGTGTCGTCGGCCGGGCTGCAGGGCAACCCGGGCCAGGCCAATTACGGGTCGGCCAAGGCCGGCATCGCCGCCCTGACGATCATCACCTCGCTGGAGGGCTCCCGCTACGGCGTGCGGGCCAACGCCGTGGCGCCCGGCGGCGTCACCCGCCTCACCGGCGGCGTCCTGAAGGACGTCGAGCTCAAGGAGCCGGACGAGTACGGCGACGACGAGTACAGCCGGCTCAACCCGCAGAACTCGGCGCCCATGGTGGCCTGGCTGGCCTCCGACCAGGCCCTGCACGTCACGGGCCAGGTCTTCCGCGCCGTCGGGGCGAACATCGCCCACTACGAGCCCTGGCGCCTGGGCGGGGCCTTCGACAACCCCAAGGGCGAGGCGAAGTGGGACCCGGCCGCCCTCGCCGCCGAGGTGAACGCGCAGATCTTCCACTCCCGCCACCCCGGCCTGAAGATGGGCGGCTGACCGCCCCGTGCCGAACCGCCGCGTGGCGATCGTGGGCGCCTCCACGTCCGACTGCGGGCGCGTCGACGACAAGACGGCCTTCCAGCTGAACTTCCAGGGCACGACGCGGGCACTGGCCGAGGCGGGGATCGACCGGTCCGAGGTCGACGGCTTCATGTCCTTGACGGGGGCGCTGCCGCCGGTGGAGCTGGCCGAGTATCTCGGGCTGCGGCCGAACTGGGTCGACTCGACCGGGCACGGCGGGAGCATCTGGGAGTTCATGGTCGAGCACGCCGCGGCCGCCATCGCGCAGGGCCTGGTCGAGGTCGTCGTCCTGACCTACGGGTCGACCCAGCGGGCGGACCTCAAGAAGAAGCTGCGCATGGCCAACCTGTCCTTCGGCACGCGGGGCCCCATTCAGTTCGCCGCCCCGTTCGGCCACCCGGTGGGGTCGCACTACGCCATGGTGGCCCGACGTCATATGTATGAGTTCGGGACGACGATCGAACAGCTGGCCGAGGTCGCCGTCTCGACCCGCTACAACGCCGGCCTCAACCCCGACGCCTTCTACCAGGACCCCATCACCATCGACGACGTCGTCGACGCGCCCATGGTGTGGGACCCCCTGACCAAGCTCCACTGCTGCATCCGCACCGACGGTGGCGGCGCCCTGGTGCTCACGCACGAGGAGCGCGCACGGGACTGCGCGACGGCGCCGGTCTACGTCCTCGGCACCGGCGAGGCCGTCTCCCACACCACCATGAGCGAGTGGGAGGACTTCACCGAGTCGCCCTGTGTGCGCTCGGGCCAGCTTGCCTTCGAGCGGGCCGGCGTCACGCCCGCCGACATCGACACGGCGCAGATCTACGACGCCTTCACCCCCATGGTCATCCTGACGCTCGAGGGGCTCGGCTTCTGCGCCAAGGGCGAGGGCGGGGCCTTCGTCGAGGACGGCAAGCTGCGCGTGGGCGGCGCGCTTCCGACCAACACGGACGGGGGCGGGCTGTCCTCGTGTCAGCCCGGCATGCGGGGCATCTTCCTGCTCATCGAGGCGGTCAAGCAATTACGTGGTGAGTGCGCGGCGCGCCAGGTGCCCGACGCCAAGCTGGCCTGCGTCAACGGCACCAGCGGCTGGTTCACGGCGGCCGGCACCGTCATCCTGGGCACCGACTAGACCCCACCGGCCGACGAGGCCGACGAGGCCGACGAGGCCGACGAGCCCGGCCAGCCCGGCCAGCCCGACCAGGCCGGACACCATCGCAGCCCCCCGGGGCGGACCCGCCCCCATCGCCCCGCCCCGTAGCCTGGTCCGATGCCGCCGGCTCCGTACGACCTCACCAAGGACGAGCTGGCCGCGCTGCTCCCGGGCGAGCCGCCCTATCGGGTCCGTCAGGTCTGGGACGGCCTCCACCAAAGGGTCCAGCGCCCCGAGGAGCTGACCGAGCTCCCGGCCGCCCTGCGCACCACCCTGGCCGAAGCGCTCCCGCCGGCCCTCAAGGAGGTCACCCGGCAGTCGGCCGACGACGGCGAGACGACCAAGTGGCTCTGGTCGTTGCACGACGGGGCCCAGGTCGAGACCGTGCTCATGCGCTACCCCGACCGGGTGACCGTCTGCGTGTCCACCCAGGCCGGCTGCGCCATGGCCTGCCAATTCTGCGCCACCGGCCAGGCGGGCTTCCAGCGCCAACTCACCCAGGGCGAGATAGTCGAGCAAGTCGTCGTCGCCATGCGTGACGCCCAGCCGCGGCGGGTCTCCAACATCGTCTTCATGGGGATGGGGGAGCCGCTGGCCAATTACGACCGCGTGTGGGGCGCCGTCGAGCGGCTGCACGGCGACATGGGGCTCTCGGCCCGGCACCTCACGCTCTCCACGGTGGGCATCGTGCCGGGCATCCGGCGCCTGGCCGCCGAATCCCTCCCCGTGAACCTGGCCGTCTCGCTCCACGCGGCGAACGACACGTTGCGCGACGAGCTCGTACCCATCAACCGTCGCTATCCGCTCGCCCTGCTCGCCGAGGCCTGCGCCGAGTACGTGGCCGCCAGCGGGCGCCGCCTCTCCATCGAGTGGGCCATGATCGCAGGCGTCAACGACCGGGAGAGCGACGCCGCCGAGCTGGCCGCCTTCGCCCGCCCGCTGGGCGCCCACGTCAACCTCATCCCGCTCAACCCGACGCCGGGGTACCCGGTGGTGGGCTCGTCCCGTGACCAGGTCCGCCGTTTCCGTGACGACCTGACCGGGCTCGGGGTCAACGCCACCATCCGCATCACCCGGGGCGCCGAGATCGACGCTGCCTGTGGGCAGCTCGCCGCCTCTCCCCGCGCCATGCCGGCGCGGCGGCCGGACCCGGTCCGGTTGCTCCCCAGCGCCCCCGCTCGCTAGAACGTGTCCATGGCACGGGTGAAGCGGTCGGGCGTCGTACGTCCCTCGGTGTTCTGGTTCCTCCTCCTCGATGGCGGCATCATCGCCCTCACGAAGCTGGCGGTGAGCAAGACCGCCTACGACAAGGTGGACGACATGACCGGCGACGCGCTGCCACCGCGCGAGACCCTACAGGCCATGCTGATCGGGACAGCCGTCATCCACGCCACCGAGGCGCTGGTGGCCGGGCGGATGGCCAAGCGACGCGGCCTGTCACCCCGGGGCTGGCGCCTGCAGACCCTCGTCGTCGGCTTCCCCTCGCTCCTCTCGCTGCGCCGGACGGCCCGCCCGACCTGAGAAGGGACGGACTCGACCTGGCCCTGGCGCCGGCGAATCCCTGCCTGGTTGCAACCCCAGTGCAAGAACGGGTCCCGAGCAGTACGGTGCCGTCATGGCGCCGGCCCAGCGGGGCAGCTACTTCGAGGAGCTCCACCTCTTCCTGGTGGTCGCCCTCATCGTGGTCAGCATCATCCTCGGCGTCATCGGCTGGAAGCTCCATCCGGACTCCAACGGGTTCCAGACCGTGCCGCAGAACGTCGGGGTCCTGGTGGCGGGCTCCGGCTACGGCCTGGTCCAGACGCTGACGCAATCGGGCGACGACGGTGCGACCCTCAAGGTGTCGACCGGAGGGGCGGGCAAGGGGGTGGTCCCGTTGAACGACGCCATCCCCTACGAGGTTTTCGGGGGTCCTCAGGGCGATGGCGCGGCCGCTACCGGGCTGGGCCCGCCGCTGAAGTTCGACGGGACCCCACTGCCCAGTACCCAGTGGTCCTATGTCGTCCTGAATCCGGGAGCGGCACGACCGTGTGCGGATCATGCGGGCTACCGGTACGGGACCGTCTCGCTCCCGTTGGGGTCGCCCACCAAGGCATTGGTCGTGCCGCCGGTTCCGAAAAAGGACCGGTCGACCGTCGGAGGCACGGTGCCGCCGCCCGGTCTCTGCGTCCATTGGGGCTCCGCCTCACCGTTCAGCATCAGTGGCCCATATCTCAGCGCGCGATTTCCACCCTTGCGCGGGATCTCGAGCGACATTCCCTTCACTCAGATCCCGCAGGCGGGAGACCTGGGGGTCGGGCAGGTCCGGCGGGTCCTCTACCTCGAGGACGGGAACAACACGGCGAACTTCGCCATCCAGACGGACCCACGGCCGACGGTGTCCTCGCCGACCGCATGGACCTGGACCATCAAGGACGCACGACAGGTCATTCAGGTCGCCGCCACGAATGCCAGCGCGACCCAGCACGAGAACAACCAGGCCTTCTACTCGGGCGTCCTCTTCGGTGTGGTCGGCGGGGCGCTGATCGCGTTGATCACCGAGCTCGTGGTGCCCCTGCATCCGCGGCGACGCCGCCGGTAACGAGGGAGCAGGAGCCGGCCCGGTGACCCGGCCGCTACTTGTTCTGCCAGTTGGGCGTGCGCTTCTCCGCGAAGGCCTTCGGCCCTTCCTTGGCGTCCTCGCTGCTGAAGACCTCTCCCGAGATCTCCGACTCGATCCGGTAGGCCTCTTTCATGTCGGTGGCCAGCCCGCGCAGTGCCGACTCCTTGGTCTTGCGGATGGCGAAGGGGCCGTTGGCCGTGATGCGGTGGGCGTAGTCGAAGGCCCGCTCCATCAGGTCGGCCGGGCGGCAGACCTCGTTGACCAGGCCCATCTCGTAGGCGCGCTGGGCCGGCACCTGGTCGGCGCACAGGAGCAGCTCCATGGCGGCGGGCCAGGGGACCTGGCGGGGGAGCCGCACCGTCGTGCCGCCGCCGGCGAACAGGCCCCGCTTGGGCTCCATCACGCCGAAGGTGGCGGTGTCGGCGGCCACGCGCAGGTCGGTGCCGCCCAACATCTCCATGCCGCCGGCCACGCACACCCCGTTCACGGCGGCGATGATCGGCTTGTACAGCCTGGTGCCGCGCAGCACGGCCTTGACCCCGTCGTCGAGCCGGTAACCGCCGAGCTCGTCGGGATGCTGGCCGGCCTTCATCTTGCTCTGCAGCTCGGTGATCTGCGGGATGTACGTCTTGAGGTCGGCGCCGACGCAGAAGTCCTTCCCGACGCCGGTGATGACGGCCACGTAGGCGTCGTCGTCCTCACCGAAGCGGTCCCAGGCCGAGCGCAACTGGAAGAAGTGCTCCATGTCCATGGAGTTGCGCGCCTCGGGACGGTTGATGGTGATGGTGACGACATGGTCGTCACCCAGGGCGTAGTCGATCGACATTGGTTCCGGGGCTCCGGTGCTCAGGCCAGAAGGCGGGATAGGGCGACGGGCCGGCAGAGCGCCGGCCCGTCGTGTTGCAAGTGAAATGTGTCGGTACGTCAGTCGAGCCGGGACCCGGCCTCAGTCGTCGTCGAGCAGGCGTGTCGTGAAGCTGCTCACGCTCACGATGCCCTTCTCGTTGACCGACGTCTGCCCTCGGGCCCGGGAGACCAGCGCGGTGTCGACGTCGGCAGCCTCCGCCCGCAGCGCTCCGACGGTGCACGTCTCACGCGGCCGCACGCTGAACGGGTCGAACTGGAAGTGCTTCATGGCGTTCAGGTGCGTCATCTTGTCGATGTCGAGGTCCGGCACGCCATCGAGCGACTTCATGAGCCCTTCGGGCGACTGCGGCCACGTCGAGTCCGAGTGCGGGTAGTCGCACTCCCACGTGATGTTGTCGATGTTCATGTACTGGCGGTTCTGCACGCCGAAGGCGTCGTCGATGAAGCAGGTGATGACCCTGTCCTTGAAGACCTGGCTCGGCAGCTGGTCGCCGAAGTCCTGCCCCGTCCACTTGCGGTGGTGCTCGTAGACGTAATCGATGCGCTCGAGTGCGTAGGGGATCCAGCCGATGCCACCCTCGGAGAGGGCGAAGTGCAGGTCGGTGTACTTGCGCAGGATCGGCGACCATAAGAGGTCGGCCGCGGCCTGGACCATGTTGATCGGCTGCAGGCTGATCATGACGTCGATCGGCGCCTCGACCGAGGTGATGAGGAGCTGGGAGGACGAGCCCAGGTGCATGCAGACGACGGTGCCTTCGTCCGAGCAGGCCTGCCAGAGCGGGTCCCAGTGGTCGCTGTGCAGCGAGGGCCACCCGAGTTTTTCGGGGTTCTCGGAAAAGGTGACGGCGTGGCAGCCCTTCTTGGCCACCCGCCGGACCTCGGCGGCCGCCAGCTCGGGGTCCCAGATGACCGGAATGGCCAACGGGATGAACCGGCCCGGCTCGGCGCCGCACCACTTGTCGATGTGCCAGTCGTTGTAGGCGCGCACCATGGCCAGCGCCTCGTCCTTGTCCTCCCGGCGGGCGAAGAGCTGGCCGCAGAACTGCGGGAAGGACGGGAAGCACATGGAGCCGAGGACGCCGTTGACCGACATGTCGCGGACCCGCTCGTGGACGTCCCAGCATCCGACCCGCATGTCGTCGAGCGAGGTCGGCTCGAGCCCGTACTCTTCGGGCGGCCGCCCGACCACGGCGTTGAGGCCCACGTTGGGAATCTCGCTGCCGTCGTACATCCAGTAGTCGGTGCCGTCGGGCCGCCTCACCAGCTTCGGCGCCTTGTCCTGGTATTTGGCCGGCAGGAGGCCGTCGAACATGCCGCGAGGCTCAATCACGTGGTCGTCCACACTGACCAGGATCAGATCTTCGGTACGCATCCTCAACCTCCCTCGCGCCAGGAGTTTCCTGACACTCGCGTCATGTACCTTACGCGCCCCGGGCTGGGCTGTCCCACCCGAGCGAGGGCCGAGGGGGGGGACAGCCCATCACGCGGGCGGGGTGGGACCGGTCCGGGCCCCGGCGCTGCCGGTGGTGAAAGCCCGGCAGGCGGCCAAGGTGCCGGCGGTCAGGAGAAATGTGACAATCCCTGGGTGCGTACCGATCCGATGGGCCATGCGAGCGATGCCGGCACGTATCGGGCGATGACGAGGCTCGGGTCGGTTGGGGGCGTGCTCGTCGTCGGGGCGTTGCTGGTGGTCGGCTGGGCGGGGAGCGCGGGGGCGACGAGCCGGGCCGGCACCGTTGCCCCACTGCCGTACCTGCACGTCGTCGTGCCGCCGAAAGGGTTGGATGACGCCACGCCGTAT
>DATBAO010000106.1:0-49764 GCA_036271495.1 Acidimicrobiales bacterium | reverse complement strand
CCGCGCCGCCGGGCCGCTGGGCGCTCGTCCAGTCCTCGAGCCAGTCGCGCCCCTTCCCCTCGGAGATCACCACGACCCTGGCGTCGGGATGTGACGCCCGCAGCCGCTCGGCCACGAGCGCCAGGATGCTCGGATCGTGCTTCAGGCCCAACGTGCCGGAGTACAACACCACCTGGTGGTCCGACAACCCCGCCTGGGCCCGCCATTCGTTGTCCGCCGCGCACTCGGGGAGCTCCTCGAGGGGAGCCCAGTTCGGGACGACGGTCGACTTGTCGGCCACACCCCAGTCGGCCAGCCGATCGAGGAACGTCGGCGAGATCGCCACGATCGCCGCACTCCGGCGGGCGATCGTGCGCTCCAGGCGCTCCGCCAACCGGGCGATCAGCGACCCTCCAACGGGCAGACGTCGTCGTGCCGCCGAGCCGATGGCCTCCGAGTAGATGTCCTGGTGCCAGAAGACCATCGGCACGCCGCACCGGGACAGTCGACGAGCCAGGATGGAGTGCGCCAGCAGGGGCACGTTGCTGATGACCGCCACCGCCGGGTCCTTGGCCGCAATGGCCCGGGCGGCTCGTCGGCCGTACGAGAGCTCCTGGCGGATGCGGGTCATGGCCGAGTACTTGGCGAACGCACCCTCCATGGCGCAGGGCTCGAACGACAGTGTCGTCGGGTCGCCCGGTTCCAGGCGCAGCGAGCCCTTCCCCGTGGCGTACGAGGGGCAGTGCTGATGCGTCACGTCATACCCTCGGCCGGCCAGCGCCCGGCTCAACTGCGCCTGCCCCGGGTGCCCCGAATAGTCGTGCACGACGATGCGCGTCGTCACACGTCCACCTTGTGGCGCACCAGGTCGTCGAGCACGCGGACGACCTGGTGCGGGTCCACCGTGATGTCGGAGGCCACTCCGCGGTTCCGCCGGGACCGGATCGGGGAACCGTCGCCCACCAGGTAGCGGTAGCGCAGGCCTTCCACGGTGCAGGCCAGCGCCCAGAAGCACTCGTTCACGTAGTCGCGGGCGAACAGCTCCACCACCGCCGCTCCGGGAGCGGCGAACGCGAGATTGGTGAGCCCTGCTCCGTGCGGCCCGACGATGTACTCCGCCTCGGCGAAGGCCCGCACCTGATCGACCGGCGCCAGCGCGCCGGGGTCGATGGCCTCGAACCCGAGCGGCTCGAGCAGCGCGAGGAGCTCCCCCTCGTTCTCCACCCGCCGCGTATGTTTCACGTTGCCCCGGCTCACGTAGAGACGGCGATGCGGCGGGCGCACGTCGGTGGGCAGGAACTGGGCGCGCAGCCAGGGGACGATGAAGGGAGGCGTGCGGAGTTGGTCGTCGGGCAGGGACGGCACCACGAGCGTGTCGGCGCGCACGTGCTCGTCGCTCAGGCAGCGGTCGGCGGTGAGGCCGAGATGGTCGAGCAGGTCGCGCTGGAAGCGGGTCGTGCGGTCGACGACATAGGCGTCGGGGTCCGCGCCGGCTTGTCGCAACAACGCCAGCCGGGGCAACACATCGAGCAGGAAGTGGTAGTAGTTCCCGCTCCCCCGCGTCGTCAACACGCCGACCGAACCGGCGACCTCCACCAGTTGCGGCGGGCGGCAGCACAAGAAGACGGGATGCTGCGCCGGCGTGACGGCGCCGTAATAGGGCGACAGGTCGAAGAGCAACGTGTCGTCCTCCGTCATCACGGCGCCGTACGGCGCCAGCACGCGGCCGTTGCGCACCGTGGCGACGACATTCGGCGCGATGTGCTCGTGACGGTGTGCCGCGAATTGCGGGTGGTCGGCGGGGAGCCCCGCCGGAAGCGGCCGCTGCAGATCCAGCGCGGCGACCACCTCCACGACCTCGACGCCACCGTCGGGATGGGCACGCGCGTAGTCCGCTGCCGAAGGCGCCGCATGGCGCGGAGGGGTCGATCCGGGCAGGCGACGGGTGAGCGGGCTGACCGCCTGTGTGGCGCGCAGCACGCCTGTCTTGATCCAGGGGAAGAGCGGGCGCAGCGCGCTGGGCAGTCTCGTCACGGTCGTGCCGCCTCTGCTAGAAACCTCGCGTGCACGGGGGCGACCAGAAGAGCGGGACAGTCGGACGGCTGGCGCACGGGGCGCGGCGATCGGTGTACTGGGTGTGGGCGATCGCCCGGCATCCAGCCAACAAGGGCGGCCGGTTGGCGGCCGAGCGGCGCGCCGTCGAGTGGCATTGGCGGACCCGTCACGGCGGGGACGCCGTGGTGACCGTCGATGGGCGCACCCGGCTGGTGGCGCGGCCGCACCAGTTCAGCGCGGTGTGGACCGTCTACGACGGCGTGCACGAGTGGGAAGAGCTGCAGTTCTGCCTGCGCTACCTGCGTCCCGGTGACCACTTCGTCGACGTCGGGGCCAACGTGGGCGTCTTCTCGACGCTCGTCGGGACGCGTATCCCGGGCGTGCGCATCACGGCGGTCGAGCCCTTCCCGCCGGTGCGCGAGGACCTGCTGGCCAACCTTGCGCTCAACGACCTGGACGTCACCGTGGTCGACTCCGCGTTGAGCGACGTTGCGGGCTCGGCCACGTTCGAGGTCCTGGGCCGCGACGTGCTGAACCGGTTGGCGGCCGACGACCACGGTGGTGGCGGCGGTACGACGAGCATCACGGTGCCGGTGACCACGCTGGACGAGTTGGCCGGGGGCGACCCGCCGGCGCTGATCAAGATCGATGTCGAGGGCTCGGAGCTGCGGGTCATGGAGGGGGCGCGGCGCCTGCTCCTCAATGAGGCGGCGGCACCGGTCCTGTTGTTCGAGCATGCGGGGCATGGGGCGCACTTCGGGATCTCGCCGGCTGACGTGCGCGCCTTCCTGGCGGAGGTGGGCTACGGCATCTACCTGCTCGACGGCGGACTCTCGCCGTGGCATTCCGACGACCTGCCACCGACGCTCAACGTCGTCGCCTGTCGCGACGTGGCTGCTGTGCGGGATCGCCTCCACTCTCCCGGCGGCGCACCGGCCGTGCCCCCGGTGCGGGTGGACGTCGAGTACCGCTGACTGCCTGCGTCGCGTCACGGCTCGGAGACCTCCGCCACCACGTCCGCCACGACCGCGCTTGTCCCGGGTACGAAGCCCTGCGCCACCTTGCGGAGCACGTGCCAGGCCAACACCGAGTAGATGGCGCCGGCGATCGCCAGCCCGCCGGCCGCACCTCGCGTGCCGTAGAGCTCGGCGCCGCCGATGGAGAGGACGAACAGGAACGGCACCATCAGCACGGACAACCGGAGGTTCTCGCTGGCGGCCCGCATGGCGCGCAGACCCGAGATGGCGGCGTTGGCGAAGCTGGTGAAGGCGACGGCCAGCCCGGCGTACGGCACGATCACCCGTGCCGCCGACCAGTTGCGACCGAAGAGGCTCGCCATGACGTGGAGAGGGGCGCCGTAGATGAGGCCCGTCCACACCATCGTGAGGGCGAAGGAGCCCACGCCGCCGATGAGGAGGAAACGGAGAGCCCGGTGCGTGTCGACCTGGAAGCGCTTGGTCGCCAGCGCGATGAGGGCCGACTGGACGCCGGCCAGCAAGACCGTGATGGGCCCGAGGGCGAGCTGGGACAGCTTGAACACGCCGATGGACGAGAGCGGGAGGACGAAGAGCAACAGGTACGAGACGAAATACGTCCACGACGTGACGAGCATGAACTGGCCGGCGAAGCGCAGGCCCACGCCCCGCTCGCTCTGGTCCCAGAACTGCAACAGCTGCCGGCGCCTCGTCCGTGCGAAGTGAGCCCGGAGCGTCCAGAGACCGACGAGCGCACCCGCCGCGCTCCAGGCCCCGAAGAGCCACGACAGCGTGGTGAGGCCCTCCTCCTTGAGCACCACGTAGGCGAGCAGGAAGAGCACCAGCCAAGCCAGATCGAGCCGGATGGCGTACGCGGGGTCGTAGCGGCTGATCCCGATGAAGCGAGCGAAGTCCTGGCAGGCCATGAGCGGGAAGGCGACCGCGAAGATGATGAACGGGAGCGTGAACTCGCTCGGGAGCACACCGCTGACCACCGCGATCACTGCGGCCAGCGAGACCGACAGGACGATGGCGGCCAGGAAGCCGCCGCGCTCGTAGTTCGACCGCAGGCCGTCGTCGGTCTCCGAGCGCGTGAGCAGGCAGTCGCTGGAGAGGCTGCGCACCAGGCCCTGGCTCAGGACGTAGGTGGAGGTCAGGATGGCGAAGACGCCCAGCGCGCTGGCCGAGCTGTAGTGCGCCACGATGAGGGCGAGGGCGAAGTTCGAGATGCTCGACGCGCCCTGATCGGCGATGGTGAGCACCATGACGCGCTGCGACGATGCGGTGCCCCGCTTCGAGGCCTTGGCCGGGGCCGTGCCCGCGGCGCGGGCTGAGACGCCGGCTGGGGCTACACCTGAACCTGGCCCTGGCCCTGGTCCTGGTCCTGAACCTGGGCCTGGGCCGACCCCGAGCTGGTCCGTTCCGTTCATACCAAGTGAACGTTTGGGCAGGCGCCAGCTTGCTGTCGCGGTGCGATCAACACGCTTAACAGAACGAGCTCAACCCTCAATGCCTGCGGACGAGCTTCAGATACCGTGCTGCCGTGCGCGTCGTGGTCAATGCCGTGCCGGCCCGCGGCACGAGCCTCGGCGTCGTCACGGAGAACCTGCTCAGAGGCTGGGTGGGGCTCGGGCTCGACGACGAGCTGCACCTGGTGCTCCGGGAGGGTGTCGAGCTCGACGTCATTGACGACGTCCAGGTGCACCGGGTCGACGGCTCCCGACTGGCCGCCATGGAACTCCGGGTCCCCGCGCTCTGCCGCCAGCTGCGGGCGGACGTGTTCGTCGGCCTGACCCCCGCCACGACGATGGCGCCGCTCCCCTGCCCCCGCGCCATCATCGCCCTCGACCTCCGCCACGAGGCCCGGCCCCAGCAGTTCAGCCGCGGACGGCGCCTCTTGCGGGGCGTGAGCTACGGCATCGGGTACCGGGAGGCGGATGCGATCGTGTGCATCTCGCAGCGGACACGTGACGACCTGCTGGCGGCGCACCCCTACCTGCGCACCCACCGGGTGACGGTGGCCCAATTGGGCGCCGACCACGTGCTGACGTGGCCGCCGGCGCAGGCTGGTCCTGACTACGCCCTCGCCTTCGGGCAGTGGGGCAACAAGAACGTGGACCTCGTCCTCGATGCCTGGACCCTCCTCCGTTCCGGGCCCGGACCTGACGTGCTGCCGCTGGTCATCGTGGGGCTGTCGGCCGAGGGGCGGGCTGACGTGGAGGCCGGCGCCGCCCGCCGGGGCATCGGCGACGTCGTCACGGTGAAGCCGTGGTTGAGCGACCGCGAGTTCGAACAGGAGTTCACCTCTGCTTCCCTGGTCGTCTTCCCCTCCGACTACGAGGGGTTCGGCCTGCCAGCCGTGGAGGCGATGCGGCGGGGGATCCCCGTTGTGGTCACGCCCGACCCGGCGTTGCTCGAGGTCACCGGGGGGCTGGCTACCGTCATGGACGGCTGGGATGCCGCCGCACTGGCCCGGGCAATCCCCGAGGCGCGCTGCATGAGCGAACGGGACCGGCAGGCCGGGATCGACCAGGCGTCGACGTTCACATGGCAGCGCACCGCCGGCGCCGTCCGCGACGCGCTGGTCGCCTGCCTCCGTTAGGACCGCTCCTGGGAGAAGCGGTTCCGCGACGAGCGTTCAGCCCCGACGACGGGCAAAGACGACGAGCGCCATCCACATGGACGTCGGGAGGTGACGCTCGACCTGCGCCACCCCACGCCGCACGCGGGGCCACGGCTTGCAGTACTGCTCCAGCCCGGTTCGGTGTGCGAGGGCCAGCTCGAAGTCGCCGTCGAACAGACGGGCCAGATCCTTGCGGGTGTTCATCTTGTAGGCGGTCCGGAAGACGTCACGTTCCTCCCGGCCGGGCTGCAGGCGCTCGAGCGCTTTGGCGTGGTGGTCATTGGGAACCACGCGGGCGGCGGCGGCGAGGAGCGAACGGCGGCTGATCGTGCGGGCGATGAACATGCCACCAGGCCGCAGGACACGGGACAGCTCGCGCACGAAGTCCTCCGGCTCCGTCACGTGCTCCAGGACGAAGTCGCTGACCGCCAGGTCGACCGAGCCATCCCGGAGGGGCCAGCGCCCGAACTCGTCGATGAGGCGGAACTCGTCGATGACCGGGTTCTCCTGACCGGTCTTCTCGACGTCGATGCCGATGACCGTGCGGCCCTCTCCCCGCAGGTCCTGCCAGGCACCGCCGGGCTGGTCCGGGTCGACCAGGACGCCGCGGCCGCAGCCCACCTCCGCCACCACGCACGAGCGGGCGGCCACCGCCTGCGCACTGACCATGAAGACATGGGCGCTGTCGAGGCCGAGGATGCGGTCGTCGAACATCTCGCCGAGGCCGAGCGGGATCTGGATCGTCATGATGGCCTCCTGGCTCGGGCCGCTGCCGGCACCGTCCCGCTGACACGGCGCAGGACGGGGAGTGGCTCGGCCGTCTCGTACGGGGACGGCGATGGGGATCCGGATCCGTGTGGGGACGCATGACCCCCGGGTGCGGTCGTCGCTTCGACGGGGACCGGCTCGGGCTCAGGAAGCCGCACCATCTCACGCGGCCCGGATCCCCCCGACGCCCCATTGACGCGGAAGCACAGGGCCAGCATGAAGGGGAGCCAGAGCCAACGGTCGACGATCTCGGGCGACTGGAACGAGAAGAACAGGACCGTGATGCATCCGGCCAGCACGGTGTCCCGCAGGGCGCGGTCGGCATCGAGGCGCCCGCGCCGACGACCGTGCACCAGGCGGTTGAGCGACGAGCCCATCATCAGCGCGCCGGCCGCCACCATGAAGATGCCGCCGGCGAACCAGTACAGGATCACGATGTTGTGGGCCGGGTAGTAGACGCCGACGTCGGCGTCGTAGTACACCGAGATCGTGGTTTGGTCGAGCCCGTGGCCGACGACGGGGCTCTGCACGATCCCGCTCCACGAGTGCTCGAGCGTCGCCACGCGCGGGTTGACCGTGTTGTACCCGGTGTTGGTGCCGGTGGTCTGCTCGATGCGGGAGATCGGGTCGAGGTTGAAGTGGCTCCCGTTCGACTGCAGGGAGATGGCAGCGACGTAGACGATGGCGAGCGCGGCCACGACCCCCAGGACGGTGCGCAGGCGGAAGCCACGGGTGACGAAGAGCACGAAGCACCCCACCAACGTGCTGGACATCCCCGAGACGCTGGCGCTGAAGATGAGCGCGCTGGCCAGCACGGCGATGCACACGCCCACGTACCAGTAGCGGCGCAGGCCCACTTCGACGACGAGGCCGATGGCGAAGACCAGGCCGAGAGCGAAGGTGACCGCGGCGATATTGGGCTGGTTGCTCAGCCCGACGGCACGCGAGCCCTCGAGGCTGGCCTGGTGGCTGTATCCCAGCATGTGGAACTCGGTCTGCAGGAATGCCACGAAGGCCGAGATGGACGACCCCACGACGAAGGCGACCATGCCAGCCCGGATCCGGGCCGTGCTGTCGAGCAGCTGGCGCAGCATCCACTGCAGCACGAAGAAGACGAAGATGGCGTTGAAGACGACCTGCAGCGACGCCGTCTTCGAGACGGCCTGCGCCGAGGCGACGACGCCGGCGAGGATCCAGACGAAGGAGCCGAAATACCAGGCGGGCGCCGGGGGCGCCTTCGGCGGCGGGCGCCGGGTCAGGATCAAGAACACGGCGGCGACAAGGAAGCACAGGTCGCTGAGGTCGAAGGCGCTGCCGACGCGGTAGTGCAACAAGGGCAGGAAGACCAGGCCGGCATAGACGAGCCGGCGCGCCATGACCACGAACAGGTCTTCCCTCACCTTCGTCCCCACGCAACGGAAACTGCAGGGGCCTGCTTTGCCTACGGCGAACCCATTCATCAGATCGGATGAATGGGAGCAAGAACAGGCGCCGCGCCACGTTCCGCAATCGATGAGCGATCCTCTGGAATCTGAGCAACCTGGGTTGCGAGAGTACGAGTACGCCCGTATCCCCAGGCCCGCTCCGATGGGCAACGACCCGTCGGGGCTCCGGGAGTACGCCCTGCTCCTGTGGCGCAAGAGGGTCATGATCCTGGTGGTGGCGGCCATCTGCGTCGGCGCCACGCTGGCCTATTGCATCCTGACCAAGCCCACCTACGAGGCAACGGCGTCGGTGCTGCTGGAGCCGCCCATTTCGCAGACACTCGTGGAGGCCAACTCACCGGCCGGGATCGCCCCGATCCCCAACGTGCCCGACGGCATTGAGGTCATCGAGAGCTCGGCGGTCGCACAACTCGTGGCCAAGACGCTGCCGGGCGCGCCCTCGGTCACGGCGACCCAGGTCGGCACGACCGACGTGGTGCAGGTGGCGGTCCGCTCGAAGGACCCGCAGGCCGCTGCCGCGGCAGCCAATGCCTACGCCAACGCCTACATCCACTTCGAGCAGAAGCAGACGACGGACACGTTCGCCTCGGCACAGTCCCAGGTCCAGAACAAGATCGACACGTTGCAGCTCGCCATCGCCAACCTGAACGCGACGATCCGCTCCGCACCGGCCACGACCAACGTCACGCCGGACGAGACGCAGCTCGGGGACCTGCAGGGCCAGCTGACGACGCTGCAGAACCAGCTGCAGAACTACCAGTTCTACGCCTCGCAGGGGGTGACGACGGAAGCGGGCCAGGTGATTTCGACGGCGACCGCCCCGAGCAAGCCCGTCTCGCCGAAGACGGTCGAGTGGACGGTGCTGGCGCTGATCTTCGGGCTCATCCTCGGGATCGGCATCGCCCTCCTGGTCAACGCCCTGGCGCCGCCCCGGACGGACTGACCGCAGGTAATCCGCTCAACCGATGTTCTCCTCCCAGATGAGGAGCCGCTCCTTCGGGGGATCGAGCGGGCACGGAGGTCGGGGGATGGCACACATGGAGCAGTACGTCGCCCGCTGGAAGGGCACCGTGCCGTGGCGCCTGGTGATGGGCACGCTGGCCCTCGTGATCACGCTCTCGGTCTTCGTGGTGGCGCCGTTCATCCCCGGCGGAAGCAGTCCGGCCCCCTCCGCCAAGTCGGCGCAGGACCTCGGGGCGAGCAGCACCTCAGCGGCGGAGACCGTCAAGGGGGCCCACGAAGCCGACGCCAGCAGTTGGTCACCGCAGGCGGCGACGTACGGGACCGGCTCGTTGCGCGACCTGCCCGTCACCATGGCGGACGGCACGGTGCTGCGGGCGGACGTGTACTTCCCGACCACGACGGCCGGGTCGAGCACGCCGGCCAACGGGCTGTTCCCCGTGCTGTTGCAGCAGACGCCGTACGGCAAGGCCTTCATCGTCGACGCCTCGGCAATCGCGAACACGAACGTCGAGTACCTGGTCGACCGCGGCTACATCGTCGTCATCGCCGACGTGCGCGGCACCGGGGACTCCGGCGGCACCTTCGACCTGTTCGACCCGGTGCAGTCGAGCGACGGTGTCACGCTGGCCAAGTGGGCGGCGCACCTGCCCCAGTCCAACGGCGAGGTGGGCCTCTTCGGCGAGTCCTACATGGGCATCAACCAGTTCCAGACCGTGCAGGCGGCGGGGAGCGGCTCGCCGATCAAGGCCATGTTCCCCATCATCTCGGGCAATGACCTGTACGCCGACACCGTCACGCAGGGCGGCATCCCCGACACCGAGTTCGCCGCCACCTACGTGGCGCTCCTGTCCGGGCTCAACCTGACCAACCCCGCGCTGCAGCCCTTGGTGGAGGCCGCCGAGGGCGGCAACTCTGCGGTGCTGGCCAGCGGGCTGGCCAGCCTCACCCCCACCGAGACCGCGCACAGCCAGGTGCTCGTCTCGTTCCTCAAACTCGTCCTCGACGTGGAGACGGGCCAGGGCGATGACTCGTTCGACCAGAGCTACTGGGCGGCGCGCAGCCCGGCGCAGGACCTCGCCTCCGTCGTGAAGGACCAGATCCCCGCGTTCTTGGTCGGCGGCTGGAACGACCTCTTCGAGCAGGGGGAGCCGCTCAACTACGTCGGGCTGCAGAATCTCTACGACGGGCGCTCGCAGTACGCGGCCATGAAGCCGTCGCAGACCGTGACGCCGCGCTACCAACTGTTGATGGGACCGTGGCAGCACGTGACGACGGGGACGGGCGTCAACATCTCGGCGCTCGAGCTCGAGTGGTTCGACACCTGGCTGATGGGCGAGCACACGCCGCTGGCTTCGACGACGACGCCCCTGCATCTCGACATACAGAACTCCGGGGGGTCGTGGGTGGACGCGGCGCAGTGGCCGCTGCCCGCCGCCACACCGACGTCGTACTACTTCGGCGCCGGGCGGAGCGGCAGCGACGCGGTCTCGTCCAACGACGGGGAAATGTCGCCGACGGCGCCCACGGCGGTGACGGGGGCGGACACGGTGGCCTGGACCGGCACGACGAGCCCGTGCGACATTCAGACGGACCAGTGGGGTGCCGGGGCGCTCGCCCTCGGCTTCCAGTCGCTCGACACCAACGATCCCTGCGACCTCAACGACGTGACGCTCGGGACGGGCCCGGGCGCGCTGACGTACACCACCGACCCCGTCGACTCGCCGGAGGTGCTGGCCGGGCCGATCGACGCGACGTTGTATACGACCTCGACCAGCACCGACACCGAGCTGGCGGCCACGGTCGAGGCCGTCTCGCCCTCGGGTGACAGCGTGCCCCTGTCGTCGGGTGCGTTGGACGGCGGCCAGCGGGCGGTCGACCAGAGCCGGAGCTGGACGCTGGCCGGCGGCCAGATGTTGCTGCCCGTGCATCCCTTGACGCAGGCCTCGCAGCAGCCGATCGTGCCCGGCCAGGTCACGCGCCAGGACATCGCCATCTTCCCGACCATGGCCGAGCTGCCCGCCGGCTGGAGGCTGCGGGTGACCATCACGACGGGCGACACGCCGCACCTCTTCCCCACGCTGGCCCAGATGCCCAAGGAAGTCGGGGGCATCTACCAGGTACAACGCAACGCGGGCGCCGCCTCGTCGCTGACGGTCCCGCTGGCCCCGGCGTCGGCCTTCAGCGTGCCCTGCGGGTCCGTCTGCTCGGCCGCCGGACCCTGACCAGGCGCTTGACCAGGCGGGGGGCGTAAGGGCCTCCCGTACGATGGGCGGGTGCCGGCGCCCCCCTCCCCCGACGATCGGCCCGGGCTCGATGACGGCTCCATCTCCTTAGAGGAAATAGAGGATGCGGTCGTTGATGGCGACTCTCCTGTCCCGGCCCGCAGCGGCACGGCACGGGCCGCCCTGTCGCACCGGACCTTCCGCATCGTCTTCCTGGGTGCGTTCGCCTCGAACATCGGCACCTGGATGCAGAACGTCGTCCTCGGTGCCTACGCCTACGACCTCACGCACTCCGCCACGTTCGTCGGCGTCATCATCTTCGCCCAGCTCGGGCCCACGCTGGTGCTGCCGATGGTGGGTGGCCTGCTGGCGGACAAGATCGACCGCAAGCGCTTCCTGATCATCCTCTCGGTCGAGCAGCTGGTGTTCTCCATCGGGGTGGCACTCGTCGCCGCCTCACCGCACCCGTCGCACGTCCTGCTCGTGGTCATGGTGCTCGGCGTCGGCGCCGGTAGCGCCATGTTCGGACCGGCCTACTCGGCCGTGCTGCCCGGATTGGTGGGCAAGCGGGACCTGCCCGGTGCCATTTCGCTGAACTCGGCGCAGATGAACGCCTCCCGGGTCGTCGGTCCCGTCATCGGCGGGCTGCTGTACTCCCTGGTCGGGCCGGCCTGGATCTTCGCCGGGAACGCCGCCACCTATCTCTTCGTGGTGGCGGCACTGATGATGGTCACCCTCCCGGCCGTGCACCAGGCGCCCACGGGAGCCAGCCGCTGGCGGCAGTTGACCGCAGGCATCACGGTGGCCCGCCACGACCGCGTCGTGGGGCGCTGCCTCGTCACCGTGTTCGTGTTCTCGTTGCTGGCCCTGGCCTTCATCGGGCAGATGCCGGTGGTCGCCGCCCACAACCTGGGCATCAACCTCTCGAAGTCGGCCGACTACGGCATCCTGTATGCGTCCTTCGGCATGGGCGCCCTGGTCGGTGCCATCTCCATCGGGACGGTCTTCGCCCAGACGTCCAAGCCTTTGCTCGTGCGCGTCTGTCTGGTGGGTTACTCGATCGCGCTGTGCGGCTTCGCCCTGCAGAGGAACCCGGTGCCGGCGGACGTGCTCGTCGCCATCACGGGCGCCTTCTACTTCGCCTTCATCACCGCGTTGAACACGACACTGCAGGCCCGAGTACACGAGAACGTGCGGGGCCGGGTCATGGCCCTGTGGATGATGGGCTTCGGCGGGACCGTGGGCGTGGGCAACCTGCTGATCGGGCCGGTGGTGGAGGCAGTCGGCATCACGACCGTGCTGCTGTTCGGTGCCTTGGTCGCCCTGGGGTTGGCCTGGTACGCCGACGTCCGGCCGCCGCCCGAGGTTCAGGTGGTGCTGGGGGCCGAACTGGCCCAGTAGGCCTCGCGGAGGGCCTTCTTGTAGAGCTTCCCGTTCTCGCCCCGGGGCAACAGGTCGGTGAAGTCGACCGTGCGCGGGCACTTGTAGTGCGAGAGGTTGTCCCGGCAGAAGGCGATGATCTCGGCCTCGAGCTCGGGACCGGGCACGATGCCGGGCGTCGGCTGGACGACTGCCTTGACCTCCTCCCCCATTTCGGGGTCCGGGATGCCGAAGACGGCCACGTCGGCCACCGCCGGGTGCAGCACCAGGACGTCCTCGATCTCCTGCGGGTAGATGTTCACGCCACCCGACACGATCATGAAGAGCTTGCGGTCCGTCAGGTACAGGTAGCCCTCGTTGTCGACGTGCCCGACGTCCCACAGCGTCGACCAACCCTTGTCGTTGAACGTCTGGCGCGTCTTCTCGGGGTCGTGGTTGTACTGGAAGGTGGCGGCGCCGGTCCGCGCGGCGAAGTAGACGACGCCGTCGTCAGCGGCGGGAAGGTCCTCCCCGTCGTCGCCGCACACGTGCACCTCGCCCCAGATGGCCTTCCCGACCGAGCCGGGATGTGTCAGGGCCTCTTCCGATGTGATCCAGGTCATGCCCATGCCCTCGGTTCCCGAGTAGTACTCGTGGATCACCGGCCCCCACCAGTCGATCATCCGCCGCTTGACCTCCGGCGCGCAGGGGGCGGCGGCGTGCACCACCGAGCGCAACGACGAGAGGTCGTACTTGCTGCGGACCTGGTCGGGGAGCTTGAGCATGCGGACGAACATGGTGGGCACGAACTGGGCGTGCGTGACCTTGTGCTCTTCGATGAGGGCAAGGCAGGTCTCGGGGTCGAAGTGCTCCATGACCACGACCGTGCCGCCCATGCGCTGCGCCGTCATGGACCAGACCAGTGGGGCGGAGTGGTACAGCGGCGCCGGGCTGAGGTACACGTCGCCGGGGCCGAAGCCCATGATGCCGCCCAGCATGCCGGACAGCACGACGTCGGAGCCGAAGGGCTGCCCGGTCAGTGGCCGGCGGATGCCCTTCGGGTGGCCGGTGGTGCCCGAGGAGTACAACATGGCGGAGCCCTCGACCTCGTCGGTGAGGGGCTCCGCCGGCGACCCGGCGACGAACTCGTCGAACGAGGTGTGGCCCGGGGCGATCGTGAAGCCGGTCATGAGGCGGAGGTCCACCTCGGGGGTGCGCGCCACCAGATCCGTCGCCAGTGGTGCGAGCGCCTCCGACGTGATGAGGGTGTGCGCGCCACAATCGACGACGATGTAGGCCGCTTCGTCAGCGGTCAGATGGGTGTTGACCATCGTGTAGTAGAGGCCGGAGCGCTGCAGGGCGAAGACCACCTCATGGGTGCGCTGGTAGTTGGGCAGGAGGACGGCCACGTGGTCCCCGGCCCGCAGCCCGTGGGCGAACAGGGCCTGGGCCAGACGGCTCGAACGCTCCTCGAGCTGGGCGAACGTGACGAGATGACCCGAGCTCGTGATGACGGCGGGCCGCTCACCGTCGCTGGCGGCGTAGGTGGCGGGGCGGAACTGGGTCGGGCGGGTGTCGTCTGGGCTCACCGCCCTCTTCTAGCCCAGGCAGGGGGCGTAGCGCCCACCCGAGGAGGGCCGTAGGAGCAGGGGGGCCACCTGCGTTGTCAAGGTACGGCCCACGGGGCCGCAACCCATCCACAGACCGCCGGAGGCCGTCGGACACCGTGACGCGCACCTACTGCACCATCCTGTCGACGAACTACCTCCCCAAGGCGCTCGCCCTGGCCGAGAGCCTGCGGCGCCACGAGGACGGGGCGATCCTGCGGATCCTGTTCATCGACGTGGCCGCGGACGAGGACCTGCCCGAGCTGCCCGGTGTCGCCTGCTTGAGCACCGCCTCGCTCGGCCTCTCCCGACGCAGCGTGCGGGAGCTCGCCATGTCCTACGACCTGGTGGAATTCGCTACCGCGGTGAAGCCGCTCTTGTTGCAGCGATTGCTCCAGGACGCCGATCAGGCTGTGTACCTCGACCCCGACACGTACCTCACGGCGCCCATGGAGGAGCTGCCGGGCGCGCTCGAGGCCTCCCCGCAGGGAATCCTGTTGACGCCCCACTTCCTCGGGCCGCCCCCGCCCGGGACGGATCACTCTGACGGCCACCTCCTCCTGGTGGGCGTCAACAATCTCGGCTTCTGCGCCGTCGACCGCCGGGCGGCGCCCGCCCTCGACTGGTGGTGGTCGCACCTCAGCACCGAGTGCCTCTACGACCCCCTGGCCGGGCTCTTCGTCGACCAGAAGTGGATGGACATCGGCTCGTCGCACTTCCAGGCGGCCAGCTTCCGCCACGCCGGCTACAACGTCAGCGTCGCCAACCTGTGGGAGCGCCCGCTCGCGCTCGACGGCGACGGCTACCGGATCGCCTCCACGGGCGAGCGGCTCCGCCTCTTCCACTTCCACGCCTTCGACTCGAGTGCACCGGAGAAGGTGTCGATCCGGGCGCTGGACTCCTACGCCCACCTGGTGCAGGACGACAGCGTCCTGTTGCAGCTGTGCAAGGAGTACGCGGTGGTCTTGTCGTCCTACGAGGAGGTCCTACCCCCGGCACCGCCGTACCCGTACGCAAGGGACACCCGGAGCAGGTTCATCTCGCGCCAGCTGCGACGCGCCTACGGGAGGGAGCGCCAGACGAGCGCCGTCCCGCTGCCGTCGCCCTTCGAGCCGTCCGAGGCAGTCGCGTTCGAGCGCTGGCGCCGGAGGGCGGCGCGACTCGCCATCGGACGCGGGCTCCTGCACGAGGGTGCCAAGTGCGTGCGGATCGTGCTGCCCGAGGAGTACGACCGCATCAAGCAGCGTTTTCCGGGCTTGGCCGGCAAGCTGCAGGACCGCTTCGGGGGTGGGACGGGCAGCTGGGGGTAAGACGCCCCCTTCCCTTGTGGCGCCTACCAGCGCCGGCGCCAGTAGGCGCCGAACCCGTCGATGTCCACGATCTCCTCGTCGATGCCGTGGGCCTGGCGATAATCGAGCACCGCCTGCCCGGCCTGGGACTGGTGGCTCCCGAAGTCGTCGATGATGCAGAAGCCTCCGGGCGAGAGCTTGGGGTAGAGCGCCTCGATGGCCTGCCACGTCGACTCGTACATGTCGCCGTCGAGTCGCATCACCGAGAGGGCGTCGATCGGCGCAGTGGGCAGGGTGTCCTTGAACCATCCGACGAGGAAGCGCACACGGTCGTCGAAGAGGCCGTACCGCTCGAAGTTGTGCCGTACCTGATCGGCGCCGACGCTGAGCCCGGCTCGGGTGTGGAGGTCGTCACCGCTGTCGGCGGGGTACAGCGTCGCGTCGGGTGCCGGCAGTCCCTGGAACGAGTCGGCGACCCACACGCAGCGGCTCGTGTCGTGGTGCGCCACCAGGTTCGCCTTCATGAAGATGCAGGCGCCACCCCGCCAGACGCCGGCCTCGAGCAGGTCGCCCGGGACGTCCTCACGGAGCACCGTCCGCACGCAGTGCTCGATGTTGTCCATGCGACGAAGCCCGATCATCGACTCCGCTCGCGAGGGCCAGTCCCGGCCGATCTCCCGCAACGTTGCGTCGTAGGGCTTCTTGTAGACGATCTCGACATTGGCCCGCGCGGCGACGTCGCCCACGAGGTTGGCGAGCCGTCGCTTCCAGGAGGCCGAGCCTGCGGTGCGTACGCCGCCCAGGATGCTGTCGTTGTCCTCGGCCAGCGACCCGGTCAGGCTTCGTTTGAGCAGGTCCAGATACAGCGAAGCTTCCGCGGTGGTTCGATCGATCGTCACGCAGGAGGAACGGCGGCCGGGCGGACGTCCTACGCCTCGACCTCCAGAACCTGCTCCCCCCGGTGGAAGAAGCCCAGGGTCTCGGGCAGGGTGCGCACGGCCTCGGCCGGGTTCCCGCTGTAGAACGTGAGCTCCTCGGTGAGTGGCGTGTTGACGACGGAGCCGGCCGAGACGATGGAGCGCGCCGGCACCTTGGTCCCGCTGAGCAGGGTGGAGCCGGACATCACCGCTGCGTGGGCGCCGATCTCGACGGTCCCTGTCACGAAGCGGTCACGCACCAGGTTCAGGCTGTGGGTGAGGATCGTGCACCGGAACCCGGCCAGCGAGCTGTAGTCGCCGATCTCGACCCGATCGGCGCAGTCGATCTCGTGGGCCATCGTGATCATGGCCTTCTTGCCCAGGATCAGCGAGGGGCGCCGGTTCGGCGAGTGGGGGAAGGCGTCCGCGGCCGGGTCGGACGATCGGGGGAACCCCGTGATCCAGTTCCGGGCGGCGATGCTGGCGCCCTCGCCCAGGCGCAGCTCCTCGAGGTCCCTGATCACGTTGAGCGGGCCGATGCTCGCCCCCGGGCCCATGGACAAATGCTGGACAAGGATGATGCTCCGCCCGATGTACGCCGTGGGGTCGATATCCCATCCGAGGAGCCGTCGTCCCAGGTAGCCCTTGTAACGGGAGGGCAGCACGAGCATGCAAATTGCCAAGACGAGCCGCAAGCATCACCCCATTGGTCCGTTTGTAGAAGGTGGAGACGGCAACTCTATCCACAGCCCGTGACGGCCAAGACAGGCCCGGACAGGGGCGTGCACAGTCGTCGCTCGGGACGGAGGAACGGGTCATGGGCACTGACAACACGGACACCTACGCGCCCGCCGCGCACTACGACCGCGTGCATCGTTCCTGGGAGCTGATCATGGGCGAGGAATTCCACTACGGGTTCTTCGCGACGGCCGAGACGCCGCTGGAGCAGGCGACGGAGGCACTGACGCAGGCCATGCTCGACCGCGCTGGCCTCAGGGCCGGCGAGCGGGTGCTCGACGTGGGCTGTGGCACCGGGCGCCAAGCCTGCGACCTCGTGGCAGGTCTCGGGGTGACGGCGCTGGGCATCACCACGAGTGCGAGTGGGGTCGCGGCCGCCGCCGAGCTTGCCGCCGGGCGGCACCTGGCCGGCGCAGTGTTCGAGCAGCGCGACGGCACCGACAACGGCCTCGACGACGCCAGCTTCGACGTGGTCTGGGTCCTGGAATCCTCCCACCTCATGCGCGACAAGCCGGCGCTGCTGCGCGAGTGCGTGCGGGTCCTGGCCCCCGGCGGCCGGGTGGTGCTGTGCGACATCATCCGCAAGCGCGACATTCCGTTCCTCGAGGTGCGGGAGCGACGGGAAGACTTCGGCCTCCTGCGGCGGGCGTTCGGCGACGCCCACATGGAACCGCTGGACGACTACACCACGTGCCTGGCCGGGCTCGGCATGACGATCACGGACGCGTCGGACATCAGCCTGCCGACCCTGCCGACCTTCGCCGCGTGGCGGGCCAACGTCGAAACCCATGAGGAGTCGGTGCGCCAGCTGATCGGTGATGCGGGTGTGCACGACTTCGTGGAGTCGACGCACGTGCTCGAGGGCTTCTGGAAGGACGAGACCCTCGGCTACGGCATCCTCGCAGCCGTCAAGGGCCACTGAGACCTGCCGGCGACGGCGACCATTCGACAAGGAAGGGGAACAATGGAGACAGGACAAGACAGGGCCCACATCGTCATCACCGAATTTCTCGGGCGCACCGACAAAGGTGCGGACGGGTGGACCGACCACACAGGCCTCTGGGGCGACGGGCTCGGTCTCGACTCCCTCGAGGCAGCGGAGCTCTCGGCCATGCTCGAGGACGAATTCGGATCCGACCCGTTCTCCGCCGGAGGTGATCTGCCTGAGAAGGTCGGCGACATCGTGCTCTTCTATGCCGCCGTCCGGACCGAATGATCGATCTCCTCGAGGCGGCGGCCGCCGCTGACGCCACGCAGACGGCGGTCATCACACCGGAGGCCGCACCCACCTACGGCGAGCTGCTCGACGACTCCCGCCGGGTGGCGACGGCCCTGCGGCGCCGCGGGGTGACCCGGTTCGCCGTGGCCGAACCCGATGCGGCGTGGGTGCTGCGCCTCCTCGCCGGCGCGGCGCTGGTCGGCGCCGAACCATGCCAGTACCAACCCGACACCGACGCCCGGACGCTGGCCGAGGAGGCCGGCGCGCTCGGGCACACCACCCTCGTGACCCGGCGCGCCGATATCGGCGGCGGCGGCGGGCTCGAGGTGATCGACCCCGGCGCGCTGATGGACGAGGAGGCCGGTGCTGCCGACTTCGGACCGGCCGACCGGCCGCAACCGCTCGTGATCAGGACCACGGGCACGACGGGCGCGCCGAAGGCGGCCCGGCACGACTGGCGCGTGCTCACCCAGACCGTGGCCAAGGTGCAACCGGCACCGGAACAGCGCTGGCTCCTCGCCTACGGCCCGCAGCAGTTCGCCGGCATTCAGGTCCTGCTGCACGTGGTGGCCAGCGGAGCGACGTTGATCGCGCCCTTTCCCCGTCAGCCGAAGAACGGTCTCGATGCACTGCTGTCCGATGGCGTCACCTGTCTCAGCGCGACGCCGACCTTCTGGCGCTTCCTCCTCGCCGAGGCGCGCAGCCGGCAGGTGCGCCTCCCGAGCCTCGACCAGATCACGCTCGGTGGCGAGGCCTGCCCCGCCGACCTGCTCGATGAGCTCCGCAGCACCTTTCCCTTCGCGCGGGTGTCCCAGGTGTACGCCTCGACCGAGTTCGGGTCGATCACCTCGGTGACGGACGGGTTGCCGGGCATGTCGATCGGGGCGCTGTGGAGCGCGTCGAACCCGAACTCCAACGTGCGCGCTGAGAACGGCGAGCTGTGGGTGCGCGCCGAGGCGGGAATGCTCGGTTACGCGGACGGGACGGACGGCGACGGGCCGAGCGACGACCGTGACTTCGATGGCGCTGCGCCGAGCGCGACGGCCTGGCGGCCGACCGGCGACCTCGTCGAGATCGTCGGCACGCGCGTCCTCTTCCGCGGCAGGCAGTCAGAGATCATCAACGTCGGCGGCGTGAAGGTCCACCCGCTCCCCGTCGAAGAGCGGATCCTCGCCCTGCCGTCCGTCGACGCCGCACGGGTCTTCGGGCGTTCGAGCAAGCTCACCGGCTCCATCGTCGCCGCCGACATCGTGCCCGTCGGCGGGGTGGAGACGGCGGACGGTGATGCGATCCGGCGGGCCGTCAAGGAGGCCACCGCCGATCTGCCGCGGGCCTGGCAGCCGCGCAGCATCACCTTGGTCGCCGAACTCGAGACACGGGGCGGCAAGACAGTCAGGGGGACCCAAGCATGAGCGAGACCATCCCGCGCGTGGCGCTGGTGACCGGTGGCAGTCGCGGTCTGGGGGCCGGCCTCGTCGAGGCTTTCCTCGCCGCCGGCTACTGCGTCGAGACCTGCGCCCGCACGACCACCGACAGGGTCCGGGCCTGGGAGGACGATCCCCAGTGCAAGGAGCGCTTCCACTTCAGCTCCGTCGACGTCGCCGACTCGGCCGACGCTGAGCGCTTCGTCAAGGAGGCGGCGGCGCGCTGGGGCCGGCTCGACGTCCTGGTCAACAACGCCGGCGTCGCCCGCGAGGGCGTCATCGGGCTCTTCGGCGACGAGGCGCTCGATCAAGTGGTCGACCTGAACCTCAAAGGCACCGTCTACGTGACCAGGGCCGCCAGCCGGGTGATGCTGGCCCGGCGCGCCGGGGCAATCGTCAACATCTCCTCGGTCGTCGGCCTGTCGGGGTATCGCGGGCTGGCGGTCTACGGGGCGACCAAGGCGGCGCTCGACGGGCTCACCCGGGCCCTGGCCCGCGAGCTCGGGTCACGCGGCATCACGGTCAACAGCGTGGCGCCGGGCTATCTGCGCACCGAGATGAGCCACGGGCTCGACGAGGACCAGCTCGGGCAGATCGCCCGGCGGACGCCCGTCGGCCGGCTCGGGGAGCCCGACGACGTGGCCCGGGCCGTGCTGTTCCTGGTCGACCCCGCCAACACCTTCCTCACCGGCCAGGTCGTGGTGGTCGACGGCGGGCTGACCTGCTGAATCAACCCCGCTTCGGTGACCAGCTCCAGCGCCGCAGCCCGATGATGGCGCCTGCCACACCCCAGATGGCCATCACTCCGAGGTCGCGCCACGGCCACAACGGCGTGCCCGGTTGCCCGGTGAACGAGGCCACCAGCGCGTCGATCAGGTGGCGGATCGGAAAGTAGTCGGCGAAGGTGGCCAGGCCCGAGCCCGGCGCGATCGGGAACCACAGCCCCGACAGCGCGACCAGGATGAAGAAGGTGAGGCTCACCATGGGGCCTGCGGCGTCGGCGTTGGGCACCAGGGTGCTCATCCCCACTCCCAACGCGCTGTAGCAGAGCATGGCGACGATGATCGTCACGATGAACGGCAGCCAGTGGGCCGGCCCGTGCACGCTGTAGCCGAGGCGACCGACCACCAGCAGGAGGATGACGCCGAGCGCGCCGACGATCATGGCGTTGACCAGAACGGCTGCCATCGCCATCCAGGTGGGCAGCGGGCTCAGCCGGAGCCGCTTCAGCAGGCCCATCTCGCGCCGGTTGACCAACGTGATGGCCAGGATGGTGAAGCAGGCGGCCATCACCCCGTAGCCGCAGAAGCCGGCAACGTAGTAGTCGATGAGCTTGATGTGGCCGTACGAACTCACCGTCGTGGTCCCCGCGGTCGCACCCAGCAGGATGAGGAAGACCACCGAGAAGGCGATCGTCATGAGGGCACTGATCGGGTTCAGCCAGAACGACAGCTGCTCGAACCCCACCTGGCGCGCCACGAGCGGCAGGTCACTCAGGCCACGGAACGACCCCTTCTGCGGGACGTCGAGCATGGCGGCGCCGGCGCCGTCGGGAGCAGGCACGGTGGCGCTCATGCGTCGGACCTCGTCAGGCCCAGGTAGACGTCTTCGAGCGACTCACGCAGCACCGACAACCCGGCCAGCGGGTGACCGCCTTCCAGCGCCCAGCCGGTCAGCTGGTGCAGGACGCGCAACTCGTCCTCGGTGTGGATGGCCACGTGGTCGTCGTCGCCGGCCGGCTCGGCCGGCATCGGCAACTCCCCCATGGTCACCCCTTCGGGCAGCCGGAAGCGGATGGTGACCGCTCCCAGGTCGCGTCCACCAATGGACGACGGCGTGCCGCTGGCCACGATCTCCTGGCCGAAGAGCACGGCCACCCGGTGGGCCAGCGCCTCGACCTCGTCCATGTAGTGGGTCGTCAGCAGCACGGTCGTCCCGGCCGAAGACAGCCGCTTGATCAGGTCCCAGGTGTCACGGCGTCCCGCAGGGTCGAGGCCGGTGGTCGGCTCGTCGAGGAAAAGCAGCTCGGGGTTCCCGATGATGCCGAGGCCCACGTCGAGCCGGCGCTGCTGGCCGCCGGAGAGTTTCTTGATCCGCTCGTCCGCCTTCTCACGTAGGCCGATGAGCTCGATGACCTCGTCGATGGGCCGCGGGTCCGGGTAGTACCCCGCGTTGCGTGAGAGGACCTGCCGCACCGAGTAGTAAGGCTCGATGGCCAGCTCCTGCAGGACCACGCCGATGCGCGTCCGCAGCCAACGCTGCGTGCTGTGGTCGGCCGGATCGACACCGAGGGTCTGCACCGCGCCGCCACTCCGGTGGCGAAACCCCTCGAGGATCTCGACCGTCGTGGTCTTTCCGGCGCCGTTCGGCCCGAGCAACGCGAAGACCTCGCCCTTCTGCACCTCGAAGCTGACGTCGCGCACCGCCACGGTGTCCCCGTAGGACTTGGAGAGGTGCTCCACGCTTATGGCCGGCATCGCAACCCCGTGTACCCAGAGAAGGCCGGCCCCACACGCGCCGCGTCGGGCGTCAGCTCCACCATGACGTCGACGCTACCGGTCCCGGGTGCCCCGGTCCGGCGGCATCCCTACGAGGCCGCCGCCGCCTCCTGGGCGCGCGGGGCGCGGTCGGCTCCCTCGGCCTCGCTCGCCTCGGCCACCTTGTCGAGGAGGTCGCGCAACTGGCGCAACTCCGACTGCGTCAGGGCCGAGAACGCGGACGGAGGGACCGACAGGACGCTGTCGATGTCGTGGGCCACGGCGCGCCCGGCGTCGGTGAGCACGATGATCTTGACGCGGCGGTCGTAGGGGGCGGGCTCCCGGCGGGCCAGCCCCCGCTCGTCGAGGTCGTCGACGAGGGCGGTGATGTAGGAGGGGTCACAGCCGATGCCGCGGGCCATCTCGCCCATGGAGACGCCGTCCTGCTTGGCCAGGCGGACAAGGGTCTTGATCACGCCGGGCGACAGCTTCAGGCGGACGCCGAGCCCGGCCATCCGCTCCGCGTGCTCGGCGTCGAAGGCGACGCGGCGCAGGCGCTCGAAGGCGTCCTCGGCCAGTCCCATGGACCGATTGTCCCACCGGGGAAAGTCTTTGACAACTCCATACATTTGAGTACTATGAACTAATCGCAATGGCCTCCACCGCAACCACCCCGTTCACGCTCACGCCCGAACTCCGACGCACCTCCAGCGTGGTCGTCCTGGGGTCGATCATGTCGATCCTCGACACCACCATCGTGGCGGTCGCCCTGGCCACGCTGGGCCGGGACTTCCACGTGTCGGTCACGACCATCCAGTGGGTCGCCACCGGCTACCTGCTGGCTCTCTCCATCGTCATCCCCGTGACGGGCTGGGCGGTCGACCGCTTCGGGGCCAAGTTGGTCTGGATGACCTCGCTGACCCTCTTCATCATCGGCTCGTGCCTGTGTGGCGTGGCCTGGTCAGCCAACTCGCTGATCGCCTTCCGGGTGATCCAGGGCATCGGCGGCGGGATGTTGCTCCCCGTCGGCCAGTCGATCCTGGCCCGCGCCGCCGGGCCGCAGCGCATGGGCCGGGTCATGAGCATCATCGGCGTGCCCTTGGTGCTCGGGCCCATTCTGGGGCCGGTCATCGGCGGCCTCATCATCTCGAACTTCAGCTGGCGCTGGATCTTCTACATCAACCTGCCCATCGGCATCATCACCTTGGTCCTGTCCAGCCGCTGGCTGCCGAAGTGGGACACCGACGAGCGCTTCCCTGCCTCTTTCGACACCCTCGGCTTCTGCCTGCTCTCCCCCGGGCTGGCCGCCCTCGTCTACTCGTTGGCCGAGGTCGGCACCACCGGCAGCTTCACCAGTCCCTCGGTCCTCGTCAGCTTCGTCCTGGGCGTCGTGCTGATGGCGGGGTTCATCATGCACGCGCTGCACATCAAGAACCCGCTGCTGGAACTGCACCTGTTCAAGGACCGCAGCTTCACCATCGCCAACATCTGCATCTTCATGCTGGGCTTCACGCTGTTCGGCTCCATGTTCCTCCTGCCGCTCTACTACCAGATCGCCCGTGGGCAGGAGGCGTGGGTGGCCGGGCTGTTGATGGCACCCCAGGGCATCGGCGCCGCCTGCATCATGCGCTGGGCCGGGAGCGTCACCGACCGGGTCGGGCCACGGCGCATCGTGCCGTTCGGGATTCTGCTGATGGCGGCGGCCACGATCCCCTTCGCGTTCGTGACCAGCTCGACCAGCGAGGTGCTGCTGGCCGGCACGCTCTTCGTGCGCGGCCTCGGGCTCGGGCTGACCATGATGCCCGTGACGGCGGCGGCCTACTTCGGCCTGACGCATGCGGAGATCCCCAAGGCCAGCACGACCATGAACATCGTGCGGCAGGTCGGCGGCTCCGTGGCGACGGCGCTCTTCGCCGTGGTGCTCGAGCGCCAGATTGTCACCCAGCTCGGGCCGGCGGCGGCCAAGGCGGGTGGCAGCACCGGCGTCATCTCGTCCACGGGCACCCTGCCACCCCAGGTGGCCGACCCGGTGGCGGCTGCCTTCGCCCACACGTTCTGGTGGGCCATCGGTGCGATCCTGCTCGCCTTCATCCCGACCTTGTTCCTGCCCAGCCGGGCGCCGGCGGTGACGGCAGCGGCTGCTGCTTCGGCGGGCGGTGACGGTGACGATGCGAGCGGCGGGAGCACCTCGGGGAACCCCGTCGCCGGAGCGATGCTCGACTGAAAAAACAACCCGATCGCTCCCTGGTCGCGTTGACGGCGCAGCTGTCGCGCGCCGGCTGCGTCGCCGCCGAGGAGGAGGCGCAAGAGCTTCTCGCCTGTGCCGGAGGGGACGAGGCCCTCCTCTCCGCCCTCGCCGAGCGGCGCGTGGCCGGCGAGCCGCTGGCCTGGATCACCGGCTACGCGCCGTTCGGCGACCTGGCGGTCCTCGTCCACCCGGGCGTCTACGTCCCCCGCTGGCAGAGCGTGGAGCTGGCCCTTCGTGCCGCTTCACTGCTGCCGGACGACGGCACGGCCATCGACCTGTGCACCGGATCGGGTGCGATCGCCGCCTCCCTGCGGGCCGCCCGGCCGGCGGCGCGCATCGCGGCGACCGACACCGATGCCCGCGCCGTGGCCTGCGCCCGGGCGAACGGCGTCGAGTCGTTCTTGGGCGACCTCTTCGACGCTGTGCCAGCCGCGATGCGAGGGGTGACCGACGTGGTCGTCGCGGTGGTGCCCTACGTCCCGTCCCCGGCGCTGCATCTCCTCCCCCGCGACACGCTGGCCTTCGAGGATCCCTCCCACTACGACGGCGGCCCCGACGGCACCGACCTGCTGCGCCGGGTCGTCGAGGGCGCGCCCGGCTTTCTTCGCCGGGGTGGCGCTCTGCTGCTGGAAGTGGGCGGCGACCAGGTCGAGTTGCTCGGTCCCGTGCTGGAGGGCCTCGGGTACGCCGCACTGGAGTCCTGGACGGACGAGGACGGTGACCGGCGCGGGCTGCAGGCCGTCTACGGCTGACCCTTCGTCTGACGCCTCGGCCCAGCCTGACGCCGGTTCAGCGACGGGCGAAGACCAGCGCCACCGACGACCGGTTGACCACGTGCCAGCGGGGGTCGTGGGCGAGGTAGAGAGCCAGCGGGGTGCGGGGGGCCCAGACGACGTAGGACACGTGGTACTCCGACAACAGCGGATCGGGCTTCGTGGTGAGGTTCGTCACCGCCATGAACTCCTTCAGGACGCGCCCTTCGAAGAGATCGGTGCGGCCGTCGACAAAGGTGGCCCGGTGGCGAGCCACCGAATAGTCGCCCCAGGTGTACTGCGTGAAGATCCGGCCGGGGTGCGCGCGCAGGTAGTTGAAGGCCTCGACGGGCTGATCCGACGCCACCGACCCGGCCGGGACCGCCGGCAGGGCCACGATGACGATGGCCATCACCGCGAGGGCGCCGCCGACCCAGCGCCGGGCCGTCGCACCCCACGGGGCGCGGGCTGGGAGGGTGGCGGCCAGGCCGGCGCCGACGATCAGGACGTACACCGCCAGGCGCTGCGTCTGCAGGGCTTCCACGAACAGGATCGCTCCGACCGAAGCCTCGAGCAGGGGGATCCGCCGCGTCCAGATGCACGCGACGAGAACGGCGAGCGGGACGCAGTAGACGAGCAGCGTGATGACGGAGTGGAAGTTGGGTGAGCTCCACTCGCTGATGTACTGCGCGATCTGGCCGTTGCGCGAGACGTCGACGTCGTAGGCCAAGAGGCCCGGCCCGTAGGGCGTGAGGCACGAGGCGATCACGCTCCCCAGCAGAGCCAGGGCCAGCGGGCCGGTGTGGTGCGACTGGTTGACGCCCCCGATCCGCGAGACGACGCGTTCGGGGATGAGCGACCACCCCAGCTCGGCGGCGAGCACGAACAGGCCCAGCAGGATGGAGCCGTGGGTGTTGACCCAGAAGAGGCAGAGCAGCGGCAGGAGAAAGAGCCAGCGCGGGTCCCGACGCGCCTTGGTCAGGAGCAGGAGCTCGAGCGGGAGCCACACCAACGAGAAATCGAGCCCGCGGTCACCGGCCACGGTGCCCGCGATGCCGATGGCGAGGACCAGCACGATGGCGACGACCCGGCCACCTCGCGCTCCGAGCGCACGGGCGTAGGCCGCGCTCGTCACCAGGCACAGCCCACCCAGCACGATGGCGTAGATGCTGTAGGCGGCGCTCCCGAAGGCCCGGAACAACGAGGCCAACGCGATCTCCGAGCCCCATTCGTCGGTCACCCAGCGGTGATGGGCCTCCGTGTAGCTGAACGGGTCCAACCCCATGAAGGCGTGATGGGCCAGCATCCACTGGCCGGCGGCCAGTGACCAGAACTCGTCGTTGGACAATCTGTGGCCCCGCGCCACCTGGGCCACCAGGGCTATCCCGATGAGGATGCCGACGACTTCGATCGCTCGTCGCGAGAGCCGGCGCGGCGGTGCGGCACCGTCGGGTGGCGGTCCTGCTGCCGCTCCAGTGTCCGCTCCGCCACCGGCTCGCACAGAGGCGGCGCCGGTCGTCGGCACATCGAAGGTCTCGACGACCCGGGCGCTCGCCTGCACTGCTCCCCCCTCACACCGGTCCCCCACCGGTATCCCTGCGTGCACGGTACAACGCGCCCTGACATGGCGGCGTCGCAGGACGGTTGCCATTCCGTCGCATCGTTCAGCAGGTCGGCTGCAGGACCAACGCCTTGATCAGTGAAGGCCACTCGTACACGATGCCGCGCACCCAGGCCCAGAATCCCGGGGGTGTCACACCCACCTCGAGCACCTGCCCCGCGTAGCACCGGCCGACGCGCAGCCGAGCCCTCGAGGCCTGGGTCGTCGGCATGACCACGATGACGCGGTGCCAATGGTGCAGCGCCGCCAGGTGGGCGATGGCACGGCCCTCGCCCTGCGTCGTCAGCGGATCGGCCCGGAAGCACAGCAAGTGGGCAGAGGGGACCTGCGGCAGGGAACGCGCGCACCGGTAGCCGGGGACGAGGGACAGCACGATGGTCGGCGCATAGTGCTCCTGCGCCAGCGCCACCCCGGCGTTGAAGGGCTCGGCACCGTTGCCACCCAGCACGACGATGGCGTCCGACTGCTCCGGCGCGTTCAGGTCCGGCAGGACGAAGAGGCGCACGGTCAACACGACCATGACCAGCACCACGACGAGCACGACCGCGGCCACCACACGCGACCGCCTGGAGTGCAGACCCACCACCGGGGACATTGTGACAGCCGTCGCGGTGACCGACGCCGACGCCGACGCCGGCCGGCGCCGGCTAGGCGATCAGCGGATCCCGGGGGTCCGGATTGGTACGCACCGTGGCCAGCCCGAGCGAGCAGTACTGCGCGCCGCTCGTCCACACCTTCTGGCCGCGTCCGTGATGGCGATCGGCATCCCTGTCCCCTGTGCGTCGACCCGGACCGGTGGCCCCCGCCACCCGGCCGTTCGACACTCGTGAAGCCCCGGCTGATCCCATCGCCCCTCCCGGCCGTCACGCCGTCACACCACCAGGGCGGACGCGTGCCTCCCTCCTGGACCAGGCAGCGAAGGGTCCAGCGCAAGGGCAGTACAGCCGCCCCGTTGTCAGAGGGGCGGGCCGGGAGCCGCCGGGCGCCGTCCGGAAACGTCCATCAGCGGCAGGTTGGGTGGTGAAGGGGTGTCCATGGGTGGTGGTCAGCGGCCGGCTCTGCCGGCGGTGCGCCCCGTCACGGGCCGCACACAACCCGGCGTCGCGACGTCGGCCGGCGAACCCCTCGACTTCCGGGTGCTGTTCGAGGCGCTGCCGGAGAAATATCTCGTGGTCGACCGCAGCCTCGTGATCGTCGCCGTCAGCGACGCGTATCTCGGCGCGACCCTGACCCAGCGCGCCGGCATGGTGGGTCGGCCGCTGTTCGACGTCTTCCCCGACAACCCCGACGACCCCGCCACCGAGGGGGCGCGCAACCTCAAGGCATCGTTCACCCGCGTCCTGCGCGAGCGCACCCGCGACTCCATGTCGGTGCAGAAGTACGACATCCCGCGACCCGCTGCCGCCGGCGGCGGCTTCGAGGAGCGCTTCTGGAGCGTCTCCAACTCGCCGGTCCTGGCGCCCGACGGCACCGTTGCGCTCATCGTGCATGCGGTCGAGGACGTCACCGAGTACATGCTGCGCCAGCTCGAGGACCCGGCTCGCTCCGATTCCGACCGCCTCGACGTCATGGAGGCCGAGGTCGTCCGGCGTGCCCGCGAGGCCGCGAACCTCGGTCGGGACCTCAAGGAGGCCAACGAGGAGCTCGCCACCCTGTACGCGCGCCTGCAGGAGCTCGACCGGCTCAAGACGAACTTCTTCGC
Source organism: Acidimicrobiales bacterium (assembly GCA_036271495.1). GTDB lineage: Bacteria > Actinomycetota > Acidimicrobiia > Acidimicrobiales > RAAP-2 > Bog-473. The sequence goes on along the minus strand of DATBAO010000106.1, from coordinate 21,382 downwards.
CAACGTCAGCCACGAGCTGCGCACCCCGCTGACACTCATCCTCGCTCCGGCCGAGCGGCTGCTGGCCGACCTGCCAGAAGACGATCCGGGTCGCCGCGCGCTCGAGGTCATTCTGCGCAACGCGCGGGTGCTGCTCGGCCACGTCAACGACCTGCTCGAGACCTCGAAGATCGAGGCGGCCAAGCTCGACCTGGAGTACACGGAGCTCGACCTGGGGCATCTGGTGCGCCTCGTCGCCAACAACTTCGAGACGCTGGCGCTCGATCGCTCCGTGACCTTCACCGTGCAGGCACCCGCTCATGCCGTGCCGGCACAGGTCGATCCCATCCGGCTGCAACAGGTCCTCCTGAACCTCTTGTCGAACGCGTTCAAGTTCACACCGCCCGACGGCACGATCCGCATGGAGCTGCGGGACGGGGCGGACGGAGCGGACGGGGCGGACGGAGCCGGCGAGGGTACGGCCCACCTCGAGGTCGCCGATAGCGGCCCGGGCATCGCCCCCGACCGTCGCGGTGAGGTCTTCGAGCGCTTCCACCAACTCGACGGCAGCTCGACCCGCAAAATGGGCGGTACGGGCCTCGGCCTGCACATCGCCCGCGAGCTGGTCGACCTGCATGGCGGCAGCCTCGGTGTGGGCGACGCCCCCGAGGGAGGCGCGCTGTTCATCCTGGACCTGCCCGTCGTGGCCCCGCCAGGCAGCGCGGTGCATTTCGGCAGCCCGGTCCCGCTCGAACGGCCGGCCGCCGTGCTCCTGGACGGCCACGGGGTGTCGCAGGATCCGTCCTGGACCGGCGTCGGTGCGGGTGCCGATTCCAGCGCCGACGCTGGACCAGGGAACCGAGACGCCGGAAGCTACGGGACCACCGGGGCCGGGACAGGGGGCGAAGACAGGACCCCGCTCGTCCTGGTCGTCGAGGACAACCCCGACATGAACCACTTCGTCTGTGAGGCCCTGGCCGGTTCGTTCCGGGTGCGAGCGGCACTGAACGGCAGGGAGGGGTTCGCGCTCGCCCGGGCGCTGCGGCCCGACCTCATCATCTGCGATTTCATGATGCCCGAGATGAGCGGGGACGAGCTGGTCCGGGCCGTGCGCGCCGAGCCAAGGATCGACTCCACGCCCATCCTCATCCTCACTGCACGCAACGACTCCACCGCCCGCATCGAGGTGCTGCGCGAGGGGGCCAACGACTACCTCCTCAAGCCGTTCTTCCAGCCCGAGCTCAGGGCCCGGGTGGACAACCTCATCAAGGTCAGGGAGGCCGAGCTGCATCTGCGTGCCCTGCAAATGGCGGAGGAGCGCGAGCGCATCGCCCGCGACCTGCACGACCTGGTGATCCAGCGGGTCTTCGGGGCCGGCATGCGGTTGAGCGCCATGCTGCCGACGGCACAGGGGCCGACTGCCGAACGGCTGCGCGACGTCGTGGCCGAGCTGGACAGCGTCATCAGCGACATCCGTACGACCATCTTCGACCTCCAGGCCGAAGGGAGGAGCCACGGCGGGCTCCGCTCCGGCGTGCGTCGCCTCGTCGCCGACGCCGCCGAGCGTCTCGAGTTCTCTCCGCGCGTGCGTTTCTCCGGTCCCCTCGACAGCGCAGTCGACCACGACATGGGCGAGCAGCTGCTGGCCGTCCTGCGCGAGTCGCTGTCCAACGTGATCCGTCACGCCAGCGCGACGTCCGTCGAGGTCGAGGTCGAGGTGGCGGTCGGACGCGCCCTCCTCCTGCGGGTGTCCGACGACGGGGTCGGCACGCCGTCCGACGGCGCCGCCGGGTTCGGCCTCAAGAACATGGCCTCCCGGGCCTCCGCCCTGGGCGGGACCTTCGAGCTGGCCGGCCGTGCTCCCCGGGGCACGGTCGTCGAGTGGCGGGTGCCCCTCCTCCTTGGGGGGCACGCTGGCAACGAATTGAAGGTCGCACCGTGATTGCAACCACCCGGCGCCGTTCCTCCTACTGGAACGGACCATCCTCGAGTGCAGCCGTTGTCTGAAGGCGGCGACCGGACTCCGGGGTGGAAGTCCCGGCCCTGACCGGGCCGGGCAACACGTGGGGGAACACCATGACGAACAGCCTGAAGGCCGCCGAGGCCAAGGTCCGGCGCCTGATCGCAGGAACGAACCGGGCGCACGGCGCCGGCACCTGGAGCTACGAGCTCACCAGCGAGGTGGACAACATCGAGGTGGTGTCGGGAACGTGGACCCACACCCTCCGGGTCCACCCCTGTTGGTTGCGCTACGTCGTCGCCCAGGGTGAGTTCCAGTGTTGCGTGGCCGACGAGATCGAGGCCTGGTACCTGCTGGACTGCCTGACCGCCGAGGGACCGGTCACCGTCATCGCCTGAGGCGCCTAGGCGAACTGCTCCCGCAGCGCCGCCTCGGCCGCGGCCACGCCGCACATCCCGTGGACGCCGCCGCCCGGCGGCGTCGAGGCCGAGCAGAGATACACGCCGTCGACCGGCGTCCGGTACGGGTTCCACCGTGGCACCGGGCGGAAGATCGTCTGGCGCAGCGTGGCCGCCCCGCCGTTGACGTCCCCGCCCAACAGGTTCGGGTTGTGCGCCTCCGCCCTGTCCGCGGTGCGCACCGTGCGGGCCAGCACCACATCGCGGAAGCCCGGGGCGAAGCGCTCGATCTGCGCCTCCATGCGCTCGCACATGTCGACGGACGAGCCGTTCGGCACGTGGCAGTAGGCCCACAGGGTGTGCTTCCCCTCCGGCGCCCGCGTCGGGTCGACGACGGTGGGCTGCGCCACCAGCACGAAGGGCTGCTCGGCGTGTCGCCCGGCCCGCACGGCCGCCTCCGACCGCGCCACCTCGTCGAAGGTGCCGCCGACGTGGACGGTGACGGTGCGCCGGCAGGCCTCGGCCGCCCAGGGCACCGGGCCGTCGAGCGCCCAGTCCACCTTGCAGGTGCCGGGACCCGGCTTGAAGCGGGCCCAGGGCCGGCCGGCCCGGCGGGAGAGCTGGGCGCCGGCCAGCGCGACGAACGCGCGCGGTGAGGTGTCGAGCAGGACGGCACGCGCCGGCGGGAGCTCCACCAGCGAGCGCACGGGGCGGTCCACGTGGATCACGCCCCCCAGCCGGCGCAGCTCGTTCGCCAGACCCTGCGTGATGGCCGCGCTCCCTCCGGCCACGACCGGCCAGCCGGCGCCGTGGCCCAGCGCGGTCAACAAGAGGCCGAAGGCCGACGTCAACGGCGCGGTCAAAGGCTCCATGGAGTGGGCCGCCGTGCCCGCCAGCAGGGCGCGCGCCGCGTCGGTGGAGAAGCGGCGCGCCGTGCGCTGCACCGACGGCGTCCCGACCAACGCGAAGTGGGCGAGGGCCAGCGGGTCCCGCGGGATGCTGCGCATCGGCCCCAGGACGTACGGCACAATGCGGTCGAGCCAGTCCACCAGCGGCCCCACCAGGTCCCGGTAGGCCGCGGCGTCGCCGCCGAGGTGGGCGGCCGTCTCGTCCACGGAGCGGTACAACGCGGCGGCCCGCCCGCCCCCGAGCGGATGGGCGAAGGCCAGCTCGGGCTGGCGCACCACCACCCCCAGGCCGGCCAGGTCCAGCGAGCGGAAGAAGGGTGAGGCCACCAGTGCTGGATGCACGGCCGAGCACACGTCGTGACGGAAGCCCTCCAAGGTCAGGGCCTGCGTGCGGGTCCCGCCGCCGATGGTCGGCTCACCCTCGAAGACCTGCACCCCGACACCGGCCCGGGCCAGCGTCAGCGCGGCGGCCAGGCCGTTGGGGCCCGAGCCGACGACGACGGCATCCGGACGCTCCATGGGCCGACGTTATCGAGTGGATCTCCCGGACCACGGTCGCACCCGCTGGCGCGCCGCCCGCCGGGTCAATAGGTTGCCTGCGGCGGCCGGACGCATCCCGAGCGGCCCACCAAGACGAGAAGGGGTCCCCATGGCAGAGGTGCACGGAACCTGCGAGCCGCGTTTCGACTCGGTCCGCCGGACGCTTTCCGACCAGATCGACACCGGAGCCGATGTCGGCGCCTCCGTCGCCGTCTTCTTGCACGGCGAACCCGTCGTCGACATCTGGGGCGGTTGGGCCGACCCCGAGAAGACGCGCCCGTGGGAGCGCGACACCATCACCAACGTGTGGTCCACCACGAAGACCATGACGTTCCTCGTCGCGCTGATGCTGCACGACCGCAAGGAGCTCGACTTCCACGCGCCCGTCGCCACCTACTGGCCCGAGTTCGCCGCCAACGGCAAGGAGCACGTCGAGGTCCGTCACGTCATGGGGCACACCGCCGGCCTGAGCGGGTGGGAAGAGCCGCTGGACGCCGAGGACCTGGCCAACTGGGACCTGTGTGTGACCCGCCTGGCCGCGCAGGCGCCGTGGTGGGAGCCGGGCACCGCCTCGGGCTACCACGCGTTGACGCAGGGGTACCTCATCGGCGAGATCGTCCGCCGCATTACCGGCGAGAGTATCGGTGCCTTCTTCGCCCGCGAGGTGGCCAAGCCACTCGATGCGGACTTCTTCATCGGCCTCCCCTCGAGCGAGGACCACCGCGTCTCCAACGTGATCCCGCCCCCGCCGATCGACCCGGCGTCCATGGAGGGCCAGGTCTCCGAGCTGATGCTGAAGACGTTCATGAACCCACCGATCGACGCCAACAACGCGCACCAGGAATGGTGGCGGCGCGCCGAGATCCCCGCCGCCAACGGCCAGGGCAATGCCCGGTCGGTGGCCGCCATCCAGTCGATCATCGCCGGACGGGGCCAGGCCCGCGGCGTGCGCCTGCTGTCGGCGGAGGGAACGGACCCGATCTTCGAGGTGCAGGCGGAAGGCATCGACAAGGTGCTGGGCGTGGCGCAGCGGATGGGCATGGGCTACGGGCTCAGCAACCCGCCCGACATGCCGCTCGGACCCCGCGCCTGTTACTGGGGTGGCTACGGCGGCTCGGTGATCATCATGGACCAGGACGCGGAGCTCACCATCTGTTACGTCATGAACCGCATGGAGTCGGGGCTGGTCGGCGACCTGCGCGGCACCAACATCGTGGCGGCCACCGTTCAAGGGCTCGCCTCCTAGGGCAACGCCGCTTCGTCAGGGCAGTACCGCCTCGGCTTCGATCTCCACCTTCCAGGCGGGATCCAGCAGTCCCGCCACGACGACCATGGTCGCTGCCGGCCGCACCGGCCCGAGCAGCTCGCCGTGCACCGCGCCGACCGCGTCGCCGTCGCTCGCCGCGGTGATGTACATGCGCGTGCGCACGATGTCCTCGAGGGCGGCGCCCGCCTCGGCCAGTGCGGCCGCAATGATCTCGAAGCAGCGCCGCGCCTGCGCGCCCGCGCCCTCGGGGCAGCGGCCGCCGTCCACCACCGGTCCGGTGCCCGACACGATGACCCGATCACCCACCCGCACTGCCCGGCTGAAGCCGATGGTGGGCTCGAAGGGCGAGCCCGACGAAATGCGCTGACGCTCGGCCATGCCCGGCATCCTCCCACCTCGGCCCCTCCGGGCGGGGGCCTCCGGGCCGCAACGGCCGGTACGCTTGGGCCCCAACGGAGGTCTGATGGCGCAGAATCGGCGGCGGATCGTGGTCCTGGCGGGGGCAGGCGTGATGGCAGTGGGCACCGCCGCGCTCGTCATCGCCGCCGTCGGCGTGTTCTCGGGCACCCCCGCCGCGCCGACGAGCACGCACCACGCTGCCCTCCCGCCACCGACGACCACGACCACCACCGCACCGCCGGCGCCGCCCGGCCCGCCGGCCACCACGGTCGTCGCCACCTTGAACGGTGCCATCCCCGGCTACGCCTCCCCCGAGTCCGCCACGCCGTCGATGACCGTGCCCGCCACCTGGTACGGCTATGCCTCGAAGCTGCCCGTGATCACCACCGAGCCGGGCTGGCTCTACGTCCGGCTGGCCCAGCGTCCCAACGGGGGGACGATCTGGGTGCGCCAGAGCGACGTCACGCTGTCCAGCACGTCGTACTACATCATCGTCAACCTGACGACGATGCACCTGCAGGTGTTCGACAACGGCGCGCCGCTGTTCGACTTCCCGGCCGGAGTCGGTGCGCCCGACGACCCCACACCGACCGGGCAGTACTTCATGCCGATGCAGTACCCGTCGCCGGGCCCGGGCTACGGGCCGTTCGTGCTCGTGACGTCGGACCATTCCGACACCATCACGGACTGGGAGAATTCGGGTGACGCGGTCATCGGGATCCATGGGCCGATCACCGCGTACGACGACTCGCTGATCGGCACGACGGGCGCCGCCATTTCGCACGGGTGCATCAGGCTGCACGACGCCGACCTGGCCCAGCTGTCCGTCGTCCCGGCCGGCACGCCAATCGACGTCGTCAGCTAGCGCCGCCGAGCAGGGACGATGCCCGCCATGTCACGTTTCGGCCGCCCGGCGGGTCTCCTGCCCTGAACGACGTGGGAGGACTGGGAGCGATGGCCGAGCCGGACGACAAGACGGCGCAATTCGAAGAGCACCGGGCCCACCTGCGCGCCGTGGCCTACCGGATGCTCGGCTCACTCAGCGAGGCGGACGACGCCGTGCAGGAGACCTGGATCCGCTTCGACCGGACCGACACCGGTGACGTCGAGAACCGGCGTGCCTGGCTCACGACCGTCGTGTCCCGGGTCTCGCTGAACGTCCTGCGTTCCCGCCGCACCCGCCGCGAGGACCCGCTGGAGCCGCACATGCCAGACCTGATCCTCGACCGACCCGGCGTGACCGATCCCGAGCACGAGGCGCTCCTGGCCGATTCCGTCGGCGTGGCCCTCCTGGTGGTGCTGGACACGCTCAGCGCCGCCGAGCGGTTGGCCTTCGTGCTCCACGACATCTTCGCGGTGCCCTTCGACGAGATCGCGCCCATCGTGGAGCGCTCGCCCGAGGCCGCCCGCCAATTGGCCAGCCGCGCCCGCCGGCGCATGCAGGGCGAGCCGACGGTGCCCGATGTCGACCTGGCGCGCCAGAGGGAAGTCGTCGACGCGTTCCTGGCCGCATCCCGCCAGGGCGACTTCGAGGCGCTCCTCGCCGTCCTCGACCCCGACGTCGTGGTGCGCGCCGACCAGGGCGCCGTGCCGGCCGGCGCGTCATTCTCCTCGGCTCCCGTGCGCGGCGCCGAGAACGTGGCCCGCCGGGCGATGGTGTTCGCCCAGATGGGGGTCCTGAGCCATCCGGCGTTGGTCAACGGCGTCGCCGGGGCCGTGACGACACGCGACGGGGTCGCTTTCTCGGTCGGCGCCTTCACGGTGCGGGGCGGCCGGATCGTCGCGCTGGACATCCTGGCCGACCCCGATCGCCTGCGGACCCTCGACCTGACGATCCTCGGGGCCTGAGGCTCACACCCCGAGGTCGTCGAGGTAGGCCCGGGCCCGGGCGAAGGCGGCGGCCGCCTCGGGCACGCCCGCGCTGACCAGGCCCTGCCAGCCGTGGACCATGCCCGGCCAGGACTCCGCCGTCACGGCGACGCCCGCCTCCATGGCCGCCCGGGCCAGCGCCTCGGTCCCGTGGCGCAACGTGTCGTACTCGCCCGACGGCAGGTACAGGGGCGGCAATCCCGCCAGGTCGGCGTAGGCCGGTGACAGGCGGGGATCGTCCAGCGCCACCCGGTCCGACGCGTACTCACGGCCCCGGTGGCGGACCCAAGCCGCGGTGAGGAACGGGTCGCTCCCCCGCTCGACGGGGTCGGGCACCGCGACGTCGAACCAGCCCGAGATGGAGACGAAGGCGGCCGCCGGCGCCAACCCGACGTCGCGGGCGTCGAGCAGCGCGCCCAACCCGAGGAGACCGCCGCACGAGTCGCCGCTCACCACCAGATGGGCGGGATCGACCCCGCCGGCCAACAGCCCCCGGTAGGCGGCGGTGCAGTCCGCGTGCGCGGCGGGAAACGGGTGCTCGGGGGCGAGCCGGTAGTCCGCCATGACGACGCGGGCCTCCAGCTGCTCGGCCAGCAGGGCGCCGTAGAAGTGGTAGTCGTCGAGCGGGCACGACACGAGACCGCCGCCGTGGCAGTGGAACACGACGCGCTCGCGCCGGGGCTGGCGCGCGTCCTCGTACCAGGCGCAGCGCACCCCGCCCGGCTCCGCCTCGGTCACGCTGACGTGCGCCGGCACGGCATGCCCGTGGAACGGCGCCAGCATGGCCCGCACCGCGACGTAGTCAGCCCCGGGGTCGGCGAAATCGGGCGGGATGAGCGCGAGGATCTCGGTCAGCTCCCGGCTGGGCACGCCGGCCTCAGCCCAACTCGTAGTCGGCCAGGTCCGGCTCCCGCGTGCGGTCCCAGTACGTGTGCAGGTCGAAGGGCCAGTTCTGGGTCACCCGCCCGCGCGCGTTGCGGTACCAGGTCGGCACGTCCGCCACACCCCACACCATGAGGGCGTTGCCCTCCTCCATCTCGCGGCCATAGCGCTCGTGGACGTCGCGCCGGCACGACATCGTCCGGTGCCCACCCCGGAGCAGTTGCCCAATGGCCTCGACGGCGTAACGCACCTGGCACTCGACCATGATCAGGATGCTGCCGTTGATGACGAGGTTCGTGTTCGGCCCGTAGAGCAGGAAGAAGTTGGGGAAGCCCGGCACGGTCAGGCCGAGGTAGGCCTGGGCGTCCCCGCCCCACTCCTCGCTCAGCTCGACGCCGCCCGCGCCGAAGACCCGCATGGGTGCGACGAAGTCCGACGCGCTGAAGCCCGTCCCGTAGATCAACACGTCCGCCGGATGCTCCACGCCGTCCTCCGTCCGCACCCCGTCGGGCGCGATGCCGGCGATCGGCGTCGTGACGAGGTCGACGTCGGAACGGCTCAGTGCCGCCGCCCAGCGGCCGTCGTCGCGCAGCGCCCGCTTGGCGAACGGCGGGAAGTGCGGGACCATCTTCTCGAAGAGGGCGTCGTCCTCCACCTGGGAACGCAGGACGTCGAGCAGCATCGACCGCACGAAGTCGTTGCCCGCACTGACGGCCTCCGTGTGCTCGTCCCACTCGGGGTCGACCCGGGCCGCCACGAGCAGGCCCTCGTGCATGAGCCAGAACTGCCAGAGCCTGTCCCAGCGCCCGTAGCTCGGCAGGACGCGCAGGAGATCATGGAACTCGGACGGGAACGGATCGCCGTAGTTGTCCGTCGGCAGCAGCCAGGGCGGCGTGCGCTGGAAGACGTCGAGGTGCGCCACCTCCCCCGCCAGGTAGGGGACGAACTGCGCCGCGCTGGCGCCCGTCCCGATGACCCCGACCCGGCGGCCGGCCAGCTCGACGGTGTCGTCCCAGGCCGCCGAGTGGAAGGACGGCCCCGCAAAGCTGTCCTGGCCCGCGAGGGCCGGGAACGAGGGCCGGTTGAGCTGCCCCACCGCGCAGACGATCCCGTCGACCACCTCCGTCCGCTCGGAGCCGTCGCGGGCCCGAACGGTCAGCGACCACTCCCGGGCGGCGTCGTCGAAGCGCGCCTCGGTCACCTCGCTGTCGAAGCGGATGCACTCCCCCAGCCCGAGGTCCTTGGCCGTCTCCTGCAGATAGGCCAGCAGATCAGGCTGGGCCGAGAAGCGGGACATCCAGTCGTTCGTCTGCGCGAAGGAGAAGCTGTAGAGCTGGTTGGGCACGTCGACCCGGCAGCCCGGGTACACGTTCTCCAACCAGGTGCCGCCGACGTCGTCGTTCTTCTCGAACACGGTGACCGTCACGCCCGCCTGGCGCAGGCGATGGGCCGCCGCCACACCTGAGGCGCCCGCACCGATGACGGCGCAGCGGAACGACGCGTCGATGCCGATGTCCTGCAGCCGCCAGCTGGGGCGGCGCGGGTCGCTCCCGTGCAGCGCCAGCTCCTCGGTGAGGAAGTCGTCCCAGTGCTCGGCCACCTTGGCACCGACGAGGAACCCGTAGATGCGCCGCCGTTCGTCCGCCGTCAGCGCGTGATCAGGCCGGCCGGCGGCCAGATGGTCCGACAGCGCAGCGGCGGCGGCGGCACGCGCCGCGGCTTCCTCCTCGGGACCGAGGCCACGCCCCGGCACGAGGAGCTGGTCCTGGTCCGGAGCGAACGCCTCCCGGAGCAGCGACAGGTCGCCGGTCCGGTGCGCCACGGCGCAGAGCAGCGGATGCACGTCGGCCGCAGCGCAGGCCGCCTGCAGCACGGCTTCGTCGACCCCGGCCCCACCCATGCCGAGGAGCCTACGCAGGCCCGTCCGGCCCGATGCCGCTCAGCGGCCCATGTGCTTGCCGAGCTCGGCGATCTGGCTGTTGACCTCGACCGTCCGCGGCAGCTTGTCCATGGCCGTGGCCAGGCTCTCGGCGGTCCAGCGGTCGTCCGTGTCCACCGAGTCGGCGATCGACCAGCCGGCGTAGATGCCGACCGACCCGCCGTACACGCTGAAGACCTGGCCGTTGAAGGGGCAGCCCTCGGAGGCCAGCACCGCCACCAGCGGCGAGACGTTCTCGGGGTCGAACAGGTGCTGCTGCATGGACTCGCCCATGCCGGGCGTCTGCATCGTGAGCCTCGTGCGCGCCACCGGCGCGATGCAGTTGGCCCGCACGCCGTAGCGGTGCAGCTCCATCGCGTTGACGACGGTCATGGCCGCAATGCCCGCCTTGGCCGCGGAGTAATTCGTCTGGCCGACGTTCCCGTGCAGCCCCGCACCCGAGCTGGTGTTCACGATGGCCCGGTCGGTGATCGTCCCCGCCTTGGCGGCGTCGCGCCAGACGTCGGCCGCGTGCCGGGTCAGGTTGAAGGTGCCCTTCAGGTGCACGGCGATCACATCGTCGAACTCCTGCTCGCTCATGGACACGAGCATGCGGTCGCGCAGGATGCCTGCGTTGTTGACCACGACGTGCAGGTCTCCGAAGGCGGAGACGGCCTGGTCGACCATCGCCTTCGCCCCGTCGAAGGAACTCACGCTGTCGGTGTTGGCCACGGCCTGGCCGCCGGCCGCGGTGATCTCGTCGACGACCGACTGGGCGGCCGAAATGTCGGCCCCCGAGCCGTCGACCGCCCCGCCCAGGTCGTTGACCACGACCTTGGCCCCGAGGGAGGCGAACAGGAGGGCGTGCCCGCGGCCGATGCCGCGTCCCGCTCCGGTGATAACCGCCACTCTGTCCTGCAACATGGTCCAGCCGTCCTCTCGCATTCGTCGGGAACCGGCCGCCGGGGGGCGGTGCTCCGGGCGAGACGATTGCAACGGCGCCCCGGCCTGTCAAACCGGCGTGACCGTGACGGGGCTAGGCGGTGGCCTCCAGCAGCCGACGTTCGAGATAGCGGCGCTCGGCATCGGTCCCCGCCAGGTCAAAGGCCCGGCGGTAGGCCTCGGCGGCCTCCGCCCGGCGACCCAGACGGCGCAGCATGTCGGCCCGCGCCGCAGGGAGCAGGTGGTAGGTGCGCAACTCGCCCTCCGGTGCGATGCGGTCGAGCAGCACCAACCCCGCTTCGGGGCCCTCGCTCATCGACACCGCCACCGCCCGGTTCAGCGCGATGACGGCCGACGGCGTCATGATGAACAGGTGGTCGTACAGCTCGGCGATCTCGGCCCAGTCCGTCGGGCCGTCGTCCTCGACGTGGCAGGCCGCGATGGCGGCCTGGAGCTGGAAGGGACCGGGACGCCGTAACCGGGCCGCCGCCTCCAGTCGCAGCCGTCCCTCCGCAATGGCGGCGCCGTCCCACAGGCTGCGGTCCTGCTCGTCCAGGACGACGAGGTCGCCGTTGCCGTCGAGACGGGCCGAGCTGCGCGCATCGTGGAACAGCATGAGCGCGAGCAGGCCGAGCGCCTCGGGCTCGTCGGGCATGAGCGTGCACAGGACCCGGCCCAAGCGGATGGCCTCGCCGGTCAGGCTGCGGCGGACCAGGTCGTTGCCCGAGCTGGCGGAGTAGCCCTCGTTGAAGAGGAGATAGAGGACGGCCAGGACGGCGGCCGTGCGCTCGACCAGCTGGTGCGGGGGCGGCACGGCGAAGGGAATGCCGGCGTTGCGTATCTTGCGCTTGGCCCGGACGAGCCGTTGCGCCATGGTGGCCTCGGGCACCAGGAAGGCATGGGCGATCTCGGGGGTCGTCATGCCGGCGAGCGTGCGCAGCGTCAACGCCACCTGCGCCTCGAACGACAGCGCCGGGTGGCAGCAGGTGAACATCAGCCCCAAGCGGTCGTCGGGCACGTCCTGCGACGTCGCCGCCTCATTGAGTCCTGCTGCCATCACCGCGACCTCCTGGGTCTTGGACTCGCCCACGCGTTGGCGCCGGGCGCGATCCACGGCCCGGTTGCGGGCCACCGTCGTCAGCCAGGCGCCGGGGCGGCGCGGGATGCCGTCGCGGGGCCAGCGCTCCAGCGCTGTCGCGAAGGCATCCTGCGCGCACTCCTCGGCCAGGTCCCAGTCGCCGGTGAGCCGGACCAGGGTCGCGACGACCCGGCCCCACTCGGCGTGAAACGCCTCGGCGACGGCGGCCTCGACCTCGGCCGTTACATCTCCCAGATCGGCCTCACTTCGATGGAGCCGGTCAGCGCCCCCGGAATCTTGGATGCCACGTCGATGGCATCGTCGAGGTCCTTGCAGTCGACCAGGAAGTAGCCGGCCAGCTGCTCCTTGGTCTCGGCGAACGGGCCATCGGTGGTGAGGGTCTCGCCGTTGCGCACGCGCACCGTGGTGGCGTCGCTCGTCATCCGCAACCGCTCTCCGCCGAGCAGCACGCCGCGCTCGGCCATGTCCTTCATGAAGGCGGCGTACTCGGGTGTCATCTCCTCGCCGGCCTCCTCGCCCGCTCGGGCACCGGCCTTCTCGTCGAGGGCAATCATCAGCAGGTATCGCATGGGTCCTCCATCATGGGCTCGTTGGATCGTTTCGCTGTGACGACGATCAGGCACGGCCCGGATCGACACCATGGGGGAATTCTTTCCGATCGGCCGGCCCTACGCTCTGCGGGCGTGTCCACCATGCCCGCTGCGACCACCCCTGACGGTCCCGAGGGCTCGAAGGGACAGGGGAGGCCGGACGGCGCCCCCGAGGAGACAGACGAGGCTGACCTGCTGGAACTGGAGGTCGGCGCCATCGCCGCCGGCGGCGGGTGCGTCGGCCGGGCCCCCGACGGCAAGGTCGTCTTCGTCCGCCACAGCCTGCCCGGTGAGCGGGTCCGGGCCCGGATCACGGCCAGCACGACCTCCTACCTGCGAGCCGACGCCGTCGAGGTCCTGACGCCCTCACCCGACCGGGTCGAGGCCCTCTGCCCCCACGCCGGACCCGGGCGCTGCGGCGGCTGCGACTTCCAGCACGTGGCCCTCGGGGCCCAGCGCCGCCTGAAGGCCTTTCGCATCGCCGAGCAGCTGGAACGGCTGGCCGGCCTGAAGCTGGACCCCGCCGTGGAGGTGGAGCCGGTCGCGGGCGACACCGCCGGGCTGGGCTGGCGCAGCCGGGTGCGGGTGGCCGTCGACGGCCGGGGCGCACTGGGCTTCCGGCGTCACCGCTCCCACCGGCTCGAGTACGTCAAGGCATGCCCCGTGGCCAGCCCGGCGGTCGCCGCCACCGGTGCTCTCGGCCTGTTGTGGCGCGGGGCCACCGAGCTTGAGGTCGTGACGGGCCCGGGGTCCGGCGAAGCCATGGTGACGGTGACGCCACGGAGCCGTTCGGGGCCCCGCCTGCCCGCCATCGACACCGGCGTCGTCGTGGCCGGCAAGGTCCGCCAGCCGCCGGGCGCCGTCCACGCCGTGGTGGCCGGGCGCACCTACCGGATCTCGCCCGGAGTCTTCTGGCAGGTCCATACCGGCGCCGCCACCGCGTTGCTCGACGCCGTCATGGAGCTGGCCGGGCCCTGCGAGGGCGCCGCCGTGGTGGACCTCTACGCCGGCGCCGGCCTGTTCTCGGTCGCGCTGGCCGAGGCCGCGGGCCCGACCGGCTCGGTCCTCGCCATCGAGCGTGACCGGCGTGCCTGTGCCGATGCCCGGCACAACGGTGCCACCTTCCCCACCCTGCGCGTCCTCGAGGGCGACGTCACCGCCACCCTCGTGGGGACCGCGCTGGGCCGGCCCGACATCGTCGTGCTCGATCCCGCCCGTGAGGGCGCCGGAACCGATGTCATGCGGGCCCTGGCCGAGCACTCGCCCACACTCCGCACCCTCATCTACGTCTCGTGCGACCCGTCGTCCTTCGGGCGCGACATCAGCGTGCTCCTCGCTGCGGGGTGGCACCTCACCGGGCTGCGCGCCTTCGACATCTTCCCCATGACCGAGCACGTGGAGCTCGTCGCCGGATTTGCGCCGCCGGAGGGCTAGGCGTGCCCGCCCAGTTCGTGCTCCAGGTGGCCGGGCGACTCGAACTGCAGCGTCGAGTGCGCCACGTCGAAGTGGTCCGAGAGGCAGTCCTGCAGGTGGTCGAGGACGCGGCCGGCCTGGCCCGTCGTGAAGCACTCGTCGGTCACCACCACGTGGGCCGTGAGGACGGGTAGCGACGACGTGAGCGTCCAGGCGTGCAGGTCGTGCACCGACTGCACCTCGGGGAGCTCCATCAGGTGGCGCCGCACCTCCTCCACGTCGATGTCGTCGGGCGTGGCCTCCAGCAGGATGCGCAGCGCCGGGCGCAGCAGCTCCACCGCCGCCTTGAGCATGAGCAGGACGACCACCAGCGATGCGATGGCATCGGCCCGGTCGAAGCCCCAGAGCACGATGATGATGCCGGCGATCAGCGTGCCGGCGAACCCGTAGAGGTCGGTGAGGATGTGGCGGTATGCCCCTTCGACGTTGAGCGAGCGCCGGTTGGCCCGGGCCATCGTCATGGTGGCGGCCACGTTGACCGCCACGCCGACCGCGGCCACGACGATGAGCACCGCACCGTCGACCGAGGAGGGGTGTACCAGACGGGCCACCGCGTCGTAGGTCACCAGAGCCGAGACGATGAGGAGGGCGATCGCGTTGCCGGCTGCGGCGAGGATCTCGGCGCGCTTCATGCCGTAGGTGTGCGACCCCGTCTCCGGGCGGGCGGCCAGCCGGATGGCGACCAGCGAGCCCGCGATGGCACCGACGTCCACCAGCATGTGCCCGGCGTCGGCCAGCAGGACCAGCGAGTTGGAGGCGACGGCCGCGCCGATCTCGAACACCATGAAGGTGACGAGCAGCACCAGGGCGACGGTGAGGGCGCGGCGGTCGGTGTCCACCGACGGCGGCCCGGCGTGGTGATCGTGGCCGTCAGCCATGGGCTGTCACATGGTCGGCATGGGAGAGCACTTCCTCGACGAGGCGGCGCACGTGGGCGTCGTCGAGCACATAGAAGATACGGGTGCCCTCGCGCCGGCTGCGCACCAGGCGGGCCAGGCGGAGCTTGGCCAGGTGCTGGGAGACGGCAGCCGGCTGGGCCCCGACCAGCTCCGCCAGCTCGTTGACCGGGTGCTCGCCTTCGAGCAGGGCGCAGATGACCCGCAACCGGGTCTCGTCGGCCAGGAGCTTCAGCATGCCGACGGCCGAGTGGATCTCCTCCCCCGCCTTCCCCGTACTCTCAACTACCTGCGTAGGCACGCAGATAGTGTACCGGCCACGAGCGGGCGCCGGAGACCCGGCCGGCTCAGGCTCCGGGGGCGGAGGGGGAGGCGGAGGCGAAGCTCGAGACGGGCACGGGCTGCACGTTGCAGGGCTGCTGGACCGACGACTGGGGCACGGCGGCCTGCAGCACCTTGTTCATGATCGGCCCGGCCACGCTGGCACCGTCGGAGCTGTTGGCCTGCCGGGGCACGACGACGGCCACGGCCACCTGGGGATTGTCGGCGGGGGCGAACCCGATCATCCAGGTGTCGGTCAGCCCGGTGGTCGGGTCGGTCTGAGCCGTGCCCGTCTTCACGGCGGCGCAGAGATAGGCGGGAAAGCCCACGCCGGCCGCCGTCCCACCGGATTGGGTCACGCCCTCCATCAGCGAGGCGACCTGTTGGGCGGCCTGCGCCGTCGCCACCGTCGACGCCGGCTTCGGGGTGTAGGTCTGCACCAGCGAGCCGCGGGAGTCGCTGATGGTGGACATCAGGTGCGGTGTCATCAAGACGCCCTTGTTGGCGATCCCCGCCGCCACCATGGCGTTCTGGAGCGCGGTGGTCTGCACGTTGTACTGGCCGATGGAGCTCTGCCCGAGGAAGGCCTGTGAGTTCGGTGCCAGCGGCGGGAAGACGGACGTCGAGGTGCCGGGCAGGTCGATGCCGGGCACGGAGTTGTACCCGAACAGCTCGGCCTGCTTCGTCATGATCGGGACACCGAGTTGCACGCCGAGCTCGGCGTAGCCGGGGTCGCAGGAGAACGGGAGCATCTGGGTCATCGTCCCGCCGCACGGCCCGGACTGGTCACACAACTGGACGTTGGAGTCCGAGAATTTCTGACACTGCTGCACGGGGTAGTTGAAGCCCGCCAGTGCCGGCTTCAGGTTGTAGGCGGCGGTGCTCGTGACCACCTTCATGGTCGAGCCCGGCGGGAACGTCTCCCGCGTGGCGATGGGGCGCAGCGGGAAGAACCCTTCGTGGTCCTTCTGGACGTAGGTGTAATAGGCCAGCTGCTCCGCGTGCAGCGACGGGCTCGCCAGCGGATTGGGGTCGAAGGTGGGATTGGAGACCATG
Organism: Acidimicrobiales bacterium; assembly: GCA_036271495.1. Taxonomy (GTDB): domain Bacteria; phylum Actinomycetota; class Acidimicrobiia; order Acidimicrobiales; family RAAP-2; genus Bog-473. The sequence goes on along the minus strand of DATBAO010000106.1, from coordinate 4,885 downwards.
GCCAGGACGTTGCCGGTCGACGGCTGCAGCACCACGACGGCCCCGTCCTTGTTCACGCCGGGCGGCAGCGTGGTCAAGGCCTGCCAGGCCACGTTCTGCAGCGAGGGCTCGACGGTGAGGGTCACGTTGTCCGTCGTCGTGGGCTGCTGCGCCCGGAAGAGCAATTGGCTCAACGTCTGCGGTGGTTGCTGGTGCGGCCCCAGGAAGGAGTCGTACTCCTGCTCGATGCCGGCGGTCCCGTAGTAGAGCGAGGAGTCGTAGCCCGTGATGCCCGCGTACAGCGGGCCCTGCGGGTACTGGCGCACGTAGTGGTAGGGGTACTCGTTGGTGTTCGTCCCGGCCGGCGTCGGGATCGACTTGGCCAGCACGGTCCCGTCGGAGGCGGAGATGGTGCCCCGCGGGTTGATGTACCGCTGCGACGCGACCCGGGGGTTGTAGGGCGAGGACTGCAGCTGCTTGGCCTTGACCAGCTGGATGTTGACCAGCTGCGCCACCACGAGCCCGAGGGCGACGACCATGATGACCCCGAGCCATCGGATCCGACGGCCCATCAGGCCGCCGCCGACGACGATTTCGTGGACGACCCGCTCACCGTGAGCATGGTAGGCGGCAGGCCTGCCGCGAAGGCTGCATGCCCGCTGTGGGAGTCGTCCACCCCCGTGCCACCAGGGAGGGGACTGCCTCCCCCGCGCAAGCGACGCTCGCAATGCCCGTGCGGCCAGGGCGCCCGGGTCAAGGCGTGGCTCGGGCGCGCCGATTGTTCATCTGTGGGGCGTCAATTCTTCAGTCCCGGGTACACGCCTTTTGCGGCGCCCCGGGGCAACCGGCGACGCGCCGACGATGAGGCGGAGCGGTGCGGACCGCATCGAACACCAATGAGGAGTGACGTGAAACGTCGTGCCCGGAACATTTCGATCATCCCGGTGAGCATGGCCGCGGCGGCAGCCGCCCTGGCCCTGACGACCACCCTGCAGGCGGCCCCCGTCGCCCAGGCCGACGAGGTGGCCCACGCGGCTGGTTTCAGCGCCATCGGGACATGGACGCAGACGCTCCCCGACGGCGGCAGCCCCATCGCGCTGTCCTCGCCCAACGTGGCCGACCTCGACGGGCAGCCGGCGGTCGTGGTCGGCGACCGCGCCGGGAGGGTCTACGCCTACCACCTCAGCAACGGGACCGGCGTCGCCGGGTGGCCCTACAACGCCGGCGCTCCGGTGGACTCCTCCCCCTCCGTCGCCGCCATCTCGCCCAACGGCACCGACTCGGTCTTCATCGGGAGCGGCGGGACCACCGATCCCACGGGCGGCGGCTACCAGGCCATCACCAACTCCGGGGGCGACCAGTGGTTCGTCCAGGAGACGAACCCGGGCACCGACCCGACGCCCCACTCCGGCATCGCCGCCTCGCTGACGGTCGGCTCCTATGCCGGCGGGTTCGGCGTCGAGGCCGGATCGCTGGGCCAGAACACGTACGCCCTGGGTGCCGGCAACGGCGCCATGCTGGCCGGGTTCCCCTGGTTCCAGGGTGACTCGGTGTTCTCCACGGCCGCCGTGGCCGACCTCTACGCCGACGGCAACAACGAGCTCATCAGCGGCGGCGACTCCAGCGCCGGCATCGCCTACGGGCAGACCTACGGCAACGGCGGGCACATCCGCATCCTCTCCAGCGCCGGCAACGCCGGGTCGACCAATCCCACCAGCGGCCTCATCTGCCAGTACAACACGAACCAGAACATCGACCGCTCGTCGCCCGCGGTGGGCCAGTTCCTGGGCGGCGGTGCCGTCGGCATCGCCATCGGCACCGGGAGCTTCTACTCGGGCGCGTCGGACTCGAACAAGGTCTTCGCCATCAACACCAGCTGTGGCCTGGCCTGGAGCGCGCAGCTCAACGGCATCACGGCCGACTCCCCGGCGCTGGCCAACGTGCAGGGCAACGGGCAGCTCGACGTCGTCGAGGGCACCCAGGCCAACACCGTCTACGTGCTGAACGGCACCAACGGCGCCGCCGTCTGGTCGGCCCCGACCACGGGCCAGGTCATCGGCTCGCCGGTCACCGCCGACCTGACCGGTGGCGGCTACCAGGACGTCATCGTGCCGACGACCGCCGGCATCGACATCTTCGACGGCCGCACGGGGAGCGAGGTGGCGACGCTGGCCCCGAACTACGGGTTCCAGAACTCGCCACTCGTGACCGACGACCCCGACGGCCACATCGGCATCACGGCCGCCGGCTACGGCGGGAGTGGCAACACGGGAATCATCTTCCACTACGAGATCGACAACACCAACGGCTCCGGCGCGAGCGTCAACGAGGGCGGGGCGTGGCCGCAGTTCCACCACGACCCGCAGCTGACCGGTGACGCCGGCACGCCCGGGCCGACCCTGCAGGTGCCGTGCAACGCACCCGCCGGCGGTCCCAACGGCTATCTCCTGTCCGCCTCTGACGGCGGCGTCTTCAACTACGGCAACATCCCCTTCTGCGGGTCCACCGGCAGCATCCACCTGAACAAGCCGGTGGTGGCCTCGGCCATGACCCATGACGGCGGCGGCTACTGGGAGGTGGCCTCGGACGGCGGCATCTTTGCCTTCGGCGACGCGAACTTCTACGGCTCCATGGGCGGCAAGCCGCTCAACCAGCCGATCGTCGGCATGGCGGCGACGCCCGACGGCGGCGGCTACTGGCTCGTCGCGTCCGACGGGGGCATCTTCAGCTTCGGTGATGCGACGTTCTTCGGCAGCACCGGCAGCATCCACCTCAACCGGCCCATCGTCGCCATGGCGGCGACACCGAGCGGGCGCGGCTACTGGCTGGTGGCGTCGGATGGCGGCATCTTCAGCTACGGCGACGCCAAGTTCTCGGGCTCCATGGGCGGCCAGGCACTGAACTCCCCCGTCGTCGGGATGGCGGCGGACGCGCGGACCGGCGGCTACTGGGAGGTGGCGGCGGACGGAGGCATCTTCAGCTTCGGCGCCCCCTTCTACGGCTCGACCGGCAGCATCCGCCTGAACGCACCCATCGTCGGCATGGAGGCGAGCGGGGGCGGCGCGGGCTACCGCTTCGTGGCCTCCGATGGCGGCATCTTCAGCTACAACGCCCCGTTCTACGGGTCCATGGGTGGCAAGCCGCTCAACAAGCCCGTCGTCGCCATGTCGGGCACCTGACCGCTCGGCAGTGACGGCCCGCTCCGGGCCGGCCCGGACTCGACCGCACTAGCCTGACCGCCTTTCCGAGGGCAGCGGATCGGGGACACATATGAACGAGACCGAGCTGGTCGGGCGACGCCGCGACGGCCACGTGCTGGTCATCACGATGCAACGGACCAAGAAGCGGAACGCCATCGACCGGGCGATGGCCGACGCCCTCGACGCAGCCCTGAACGACCTCGACGATGACCACGAGCTGTGGGCCGGCGTCCTGACCGGCAGCGCCGACGTCTTCAGCGCCGGCAGCGATCTGACAGCCGGGGGCGACTACAGCACGCCCCGGGGCGGGGAGTACGGGATCATCCGGCGCCAGCGACGCAAGCCGCTGATCGCGGCGGTCGAGGGCCCGGCACTTGGTGGCGGGCTGGAGATCGTCCTGGCCTGTGACCTCGTGGTCGCCGCCCGCACGGCCCGCTTCGGCCTGCCCGAAGTCACCATCGGCGTCGTCCCGACCTGTGCCGGCCTCTTCCGCGCGCCGCGGGCGCTGCCCCTCAACATCGCCCGGCAGCTCATCCTCACGGGACGCCCGCTCGACGCGTCGCGTGCGTACGAGGTCGGCTTCGTCAACGCCGTGACGGAGCCGGGCCACGCCCTCGAAGAGGCGCTCGTCCTGGCCCAGCAGATCTGCACCAACGCGCCGGTCTCGGTGCAGTCCTGCCTGGCGGCCGTCAACGACATCGTCGGCGCGGACGACGAGCTGGGCTGGGAGCAGACCGCTCAGGCGCTGCGCGCCGCGACGGCGTCAGCCGACGCCCGTGAGGGCGTGGCGGCGTTCCTGGAAAAGCGGCCGCCGGTGTGGACCGGGCGCTGACGATACGCGGCCGCCGAAGCCCGGGACCGGGCGCGGACGTCGTGCGGGTGGATCCCCGGACCGCCCTCAGGCGGCGTTGGAGTAGTGGCCGACCTCGTGGCCGTCCACGTAGGCCACACACTCCTGCCCCTGGAAGCCGCCCACGAGCGCCTGGCGGGTCTTCTCAATGCGGACCTGGTGTGGCTCGCTCGAACCGACCGAGAACTCGTAGCGCCCCGTGCGCCGCAGGCTGAACACCTCGAGCTTCTTGATGACCGGCTGGCCGTCCACGGAGATCACGAGCGGTCCCCACAGCTGATCGAAACGAAAGGCCACGTTGTGGCGCTCGCTCTCCCCCACCTCGAACTCGAAATCCAGATGCCTGTCCATGGTTGCCCCTCCACATCGCACGATGACACCTCTGGTGTCGGCGCCCACCCAACCGGCGTGCAGCGCGATTGTCCGAGAGTTGACCGGCTCCGGTTGTCCCGGGCTACTTCCAACCCTGCATGACGTGCTCGAACCACCACTGGGGCGCAGCGGCCGTCAGGACGTTCATGTCCCAGTAGTCCCACCAGCGGATGATCTTCCCGTCACGGATTTCGTGCACCGAGGCGACGTCGAGGGCCATGGTCTCTCCGGTGGGCCACTCCCAGTGCTCAATGTGCTCGGTCATCACCACGTGCTCGCCGGCCACCAGATGACGGGGCTCGTCGAACAGCTTGGTCAACTGGTCGAAGGCCAGGCGCAGGCGGGCGGTGATCTCGGCGGGACCACGAGCGACGTCGTCCTCGGGTGTCACGATGTCGGTGTACTCACCGTCCTCGGCGAAACGCGCCCCCAGCGCCGCGAAGTCCTGCCGATAGAGATCGACCCAGAAGCCCTCGATCAACTG
>DATBAO010000105.1:0-32792 GCA_036271495.1 Acidimicrobiales bacterium | reverse complement strand
CGGTCAGGGCGTCGAGACTCGCCGCGGCCATCAGCTGGCGCATCAGGCGGTCCCGGTTCGCCGCTGCCGCCGCGGTGATCACGCCGGCGATCACCATCCCGACAGCCAGGAACGCCGTCGTGGACCAGCTGCGATCGGGTGTCAGGAGGCCGACGACCAGTGTGGTGAACACACCGAAGCCGGCGAGGAAGGTCACCGTGCCGGCGGAGTAGGCCAGCCCGGCGAAGAGCATGGGGAGGATCAGGAAGTAGGAGATCGGGCTGCGCACGCCGCCGTCGAGGACAGCGCCGACCGCGACAAACACGAAGGTGCAGGCGGCCCAGGAGGTGAAGAACAATTTGGACCACGGGGTCTCCACCAGGCGCAGGCCGATCACCCGGAACAGGCCGATGGACGCAACCAGGCTGAGAGCGCTCAGGATCACCTCTGCCCTGCGGTGGGGGCCCGGTGTGGTCAGCGAGTACACGAAGACGGCGGAGGCTCCCAGGCTGTAGGTGAGCACGCCGACGTAGACGTAGCTACGCCAGAATTTGGTCACGTTGGACGACATGTCGAGTGCTGGGAGTTGTCGCATGCCGGTTCCTCTGTTCCCCTGGTCAGTCCTCCTGGTATCGGCCGTTTCACAACGAACGTTGAGAAGGAAATTGGGGGCTGGGGGCTCTCGGGACAGCCCAGTTGAGGGCGCTCTGGTCCTGGTCAGCTGGAGAGTGAGCGCGCCGGCCGCCGGCGCCACGTGTCCACGCAGCCCGGTGAGCAGAACAACACCATGGAGCCGCGGACATCGTGGGCGATCTCCTGGGCCGTGTCCTCGGTGAGCGGCAGCCCGCAGATGGGGTCGTGGGAGCCGTCGGCGGCGCTGAACGCCAAGCGGATGCTCGAGGCGGGCACCGGCTTCTCGACGCCACGCAGCGTCACCTGAGTCTCCGAAAGGATCTCGCCCCAACTCGGAAGGTGGTCCATGACCGCCGGGGCGGCCAGTGCCTCACCGGCCGTCGCCAGATCGCACAGACGCGAGGCGACGTTCACGCAGTGGCCGACGTAGTCGTCGCCTTCCATGAGGATCACGTCGCCCGCCGTCAGGCCCGACCGGATGGAGACCGTCTCGACGGCGCCGACCTCGCCCACCACGTAGTGCAGTTCCAAGATGGTCTCGAGGAGCGGTCGGGTGTCGACGCACACGAGCATCACGCCGTCGCCCAGCCACTTGACGATCCGCACGCCACGGCGTGAGCAGATGTCGCGCAGCAGCGCACGGAAGGCGGTCAGCACATCGACGGCGCGCTCGTCGCCCTCGAGCTCCGTCAGCGCGGTGAAGCCCGAGACGTCCACGAAGGCAAAGCTGCGATGCACTCGCACGATGGAATATTCCCATGTCGGCCCTGCTCCGGCCCAATTCCGAGTCCCTTACGCACGGGATGGTGGCCCTGGGGCCGCCCTCCTACGATGGCGCCATGGCGACGCCGGGGGGACAGCTCGAGGGCAAGGTCGTGCTCGTGAGCGGCGGCGCCTCGGACATCGGTCGCGCCACGGCGCTCCGGTTGGCCGGCGCCGGCGCCGCCGTGGTGGTCGGTGACGTCTCCGCCGAGGGCGCTACCTCGGTGGCGGCAGAGGTGCAAAGTGCCGGCGGTCGGGCTGTCGGGGTGCTCTGCGACATCCGTCGCGAGGACTCGGTTCAGGCCTTCATCGAGCGTGCGGTGGCCGAATTCGGGACAGTGGATGCCGTCGACCACAATGCCGCCTGGAGCCATCCGCGGCTCGACACTGACGCCGTCGGGGTGGATCTCGGCGTGTGGGAGCGGGCGATCGAAATCACGACACGGGGTGCCCTACTGCTGGCACGCCATGCCATCCCGGTGATGGTGGCGGGCGGCGGTGGTTCCATCGTCACCATCTCGTCGGGTACGAGCACCATCGGCGAGTCGACGAGGGTGGCGTACGGCGTGGCGAAGGCCGGACTGAACCAACTCACGCGCCACCTGGCCGTTCGCTACGGACGTGACGGCATCCGTGCCAACGCCATCGCACCGGGGTTCATCCTCACCGAGACGGCAAAGACCCAAGTGCCGTACGACGTGCAGGTGCGCCTGTCGGAGGCCAACCCGACGCGCCGCCTGGGTACGCCCGACGACATCGCCCGCGTGGTGGTCTTCCTCTGCAGTGACGACGCCGCGTACGTGAACGGGCAGGTGCTCCACGTCGACGGCGGCCAGCAGATCGCCGGGATGATGTAGGTGACCGATGCCTGAGACCCGCCGGGTCGCTCTCGTGACCGGCGCCAGCCGGGGCATCGGCCGCTGTGCGGCCATCGCGTTGGCCCGACGCGGCTGCGACGTGGTCATCACCGCCCGTACGGTTCACGAGGGCGACGGCCGCGCCCATGCCTCGAGCACGCTGGTCCACGACGAGCCGATGCCAATCGCCGGCAGCCTCGACAGCACGGCGGCGGAGATCGAGGCGCTGGGGCGAACGTGCTTGCCCGTCCGCATGGACCTGATGGACCGCGCCTCGGTCGAGCGGGTGGCCGCCGTGGCTCTGGCCGACCTTGGTCGCGTCGACATCCTGGTCAACAACGCCATCTACCAGGGGCCGGGCACCATGGACCGCATTTTGGACCTGCCGCTCGAGCTGGCCGAGCGCTGCCTGGTGGGCGACTATCTCCACCCGCTGCTCTTGACCCAGCTCCTCCTCCCCCAGATGCTCGAGCGCGGGGAAGGCCGGCTGGTCAACATGCTCTCCGAAGCCGCCTTCACCACGCCGCCCGCTCCGGCCGGCGCCGGGGGCTGGGGCGTCGCCTACGCCGCGGCCAAAGCGGCCTTCCATCGGGTCACCGACATGTGCCATGTGGAGTTCGCCTCCCAGGGCATCGCAGCCTTCTCCATCGCACCCGGCCTCACCCTGACTGAATCGATGCGGGCGTCGGGCATGGACGAGGTTCTGGTGGGGGCCGGCCACGTGCCCGCCCCGCCGGACGTGGCCGGGGAGGTGGCCGCATGGCTGGGCGACGATCCCGAAGCCGTGCGCTACGCCGGGCAGATGGTGTCGTCACGCAAGCTGTGCAAGGAGCTCGCGCTCCTGCCCGGCTGGCCGCCGCCGCGTCCCGCCTAAGCCGCCGGACGCGGCAGCCCCATGGGATTGGGGAATGGCACCAGACCGGAGGCGGCCACATCGGCGGCGCACGCGCCGAGCACACCGAGAAGCTCTTCGAGGGCCTGATCGCTCAAGGCGGCATAGGCGGGCTCGGCCAGCTCGTCGGTCAGCTCCTCGACCCTGCCATGCAGGGTGCGACCCGCATCGGTGACGCGACCATCGGCGTGCAGCAGTCCCGCTCCGGCGAGCCCTGACGTCGCCTGCTCCCAGGCGTCCTCGGTCCAGCCACGGTTGTCCCGCAGCAGGTCGATCGGAATGGCCTTGGTCCCCGCCGCCAGCACATGGGCCTCGATGCCGCTCACGCCGTGCACCACCAACGCAGCGACGTGCCCGTCGCCCCGGTGCTCCCGCAACGTGGTGCAGGCCTGCCAGACCTCGCCCAGACCCCCGGTGCCCAGTGCCGTGGCGATGCGGGGCCACAGCGACCGATTGGCCCCCGCCATGACCCGCCCGGCCCCGTCGCACCCTTCGACCGCACGGCGGAGGAGTGGCAGAGAGCCCAGCAGCGTCGACCGGGCCCCGACCTGGCACACCGCACCGAGCACCTCCGCCGCCGCGATGGCGCGCACCCGGCACAGTGTCTCGGGCGCCACGGCCCCCCAGCAGCCGGGCACGGCCTTGTCCACCATCGCCGGGTGGAAGTTGAAGAAGGCCGCGGTGACCGGGGCTGCCCCCACTCGACCGAGTGGCGCGGCCCTTGCGGCGAAGTAGCCCGACCAGAAGCCGCGCAGCCCGGCCTCACGCAGTGCGGTCCGGCACTCGGGTGCAAAGTAGGTGACGGCGTGGAGGGTTTCGGCGGCGACCCACAGGTCACGCGCGGTCGGCCGCTCCCGCCGTGGGCTCAGCGACTGACCTGCCGAGCGCCCGTGGGCGAGCTTTCCGGTTGACGAATGCCACCGTTGTTCAGCGGCTCGATGTCGATGCGCACCGGCACCGGCTCGGGGTCGAGCTCGTGGTGCTCGTCGTCAGGCCGCGGAGCCGTCGGGACGGTCGAGTACTCGCCCTCGGCGGAGCGCTCGACAATGACCGCGCGCTTGCGTTTCCCGATGCCGTGCACACCCTGCATCTCCCGACAGAGCTGGTACGCGACGAGCCCGCAAATGACCGGAATGACAAAGACCGCGAAACGGAAGAACCAGAGCACCACATTCAACGAGACGTGGAAGAAGTTGGCCAGCACGTCAGTCGAGCTCGCCGCGAACAGCGTGAACAGCATGGCGAAGAACGCCACACCGAAGGCCATGCGCTTCGGCCTGTCCCGGGGCCGGTCGAGCAGGTTGTGCATGGCCGTGTCCCCCGTGTAGCGGCTCTCGATCCAGGGCCAGATGATGGCGATATTGAACACGATCCCGGGGAAGATCACGGCCGGCAAGAAGACCTCGAGCGGGATCGTATGGCCCCAGAACGCGAGCTCCCAGGACGGCATGATGCGCAAGGCGCCGTCGAGCCAGCCCATGTACCAGTCAGGCTGCACCGCATAGGAGATCTTGGACGCGTCGTAGGAACCGAACTGCCAGATGGGGTTGATCTGGGCGAAGGCACCGAGCAGCGCCGTCGCCGCCGTCACCATGAAGAGGAAACCGGTCGTCTTGGCCATGAAGGTCGGGAACATCGGTGAGCCGACCACGTTGTTCTCGGTGCGCCCCTCACCCTTGAACTGGGTGTGCTTCTGACGCACGAGGAGGCCCAGGTGGGCCGAGAGCAGCCCGATCAGGACGAGCGGGATGATCAAGACATGGATGATGAAGAAGCGCGGAATTATGACACCCGTACCAGGGAATTGTCCGCCCCACAGGAAGGTCACCAGGTAGCTGCCGATGAAGGGGATCGACTCGGCGATGGAATAGCCGATCCGCAGGCCGGTGCCCGAGATCAGGTCGTCCGGCAACGAGTAACCGATGAAGCCTTCCAGGATGGCCAGGATCAACATGGTCGTGCCGATGATCCAGTTCAGCTCGCGGGGCTTGCGGAACGCCCCGGTGAAGAAGATGCGGGCCATGTGCACGATGATCGAACCGGTGAAGATGTCAGCGGCCCAGTGGTGCATCTGGCGCACCAGCAGGCCACCGCGGACGTCGAAGGAGATGCCGACGGTCGACTTGTAGGCCTCAGAGACCCATTGGCCGTCGAGCGGCTTGTAGCTCCCGTGGTAGATGACCTGCTGGGTCGAGGGGACGAAGTAGAGCGAGAGGAACACACCCGTGGCCAGCAGCACCACGAACGAATACAGGGAGATCTCGCCCAGCATGAACGACCAGTGGTCCGGGAAGATCTTGTCGAGGAAGACGCGGCCGCCCTTGGCCACGCCCAACCGGTCGTCGAGTTCGCCGACGACCTTGCCCACGTGCCCGTAGGGGCCCATGGCAGCCTTCGTGTTGCGCTTCGTCTTGGCGGGGGCGGCGCTCACGAGTTCCGCTCCCAGAAGCCGGGCCCGATGGCCTGATCGAAGGGCGCCATGGCGATGAGGTAGCCGTCGTCGTTGTAGCCCAGATGCAATTGCGGCAGGGGCCGGGGGGCGGGGCCGAACTGTGGCACCGCGCCGTTGCGGACGTTGAACATGGACTGATGGCAGGGGCAGACCAGCAGCTCGAGCTCCTGCTCGTAGAGGCCCACGGGGCAGCCCAGGTGTGTGCACACCTTGGAGTAGGCGACGTAGCCGTCAGGGGTCCAGGTCTCGCGGCCCGCCTCCGTGGTGAAGGGCTGGTCCGACACCCGGATGAGCACCGTCTGGTCGACCGCCTGACCCTCGTCGGTGATGAAGCCGGTCAGGGCGCTGACCGTGTCGTGTGGGTAGACGGTCATGATGCCGCCGACGACGAGCGTGTTCTTGCGCACCGGGCGCCCGCTGGAGTCCACCAGGACCGATCCCTTGCGCCAGGAGGTGGTCTCGAGGGATGTCCCGGGCACCGGGCCCAGGGAGCGGATCAGGGGGAAGGCGGCGACGATCGTGAAGACACCGGCGCCCGCAGCGAACAAGCCGCCCAGCATCTTGCGTCGCTTGACGACGACGGCGGAGCGCTCCACGAGCGCGGCCGACATGACGTCGCGCTCCTCGGGGGTCGACGCGAGCGTGTGACGCTCTTCGACGAAGGGACCCTGAGGCATGAGGTACTTGCCCCATGCGGTCAGGCCGAAGCCCAGCGCGAACAGGCCGATCCCGAGCGCACCTCCGAAGATCCAGTCGCTCCAGTTCTGCCAGTAGGCCGCGCCGGCCACACCGAAGAAGACGATGGAAAGGAAGAGGATCGCTGCGATCAGCTTCTCGATCTTGTCCGGATTCCTCGCCGCATCACCCATGTGCGGGTCGCTCAGGGCGGCAACCGGCATGGGCACTCGCGTGCGCGACGGCTGGTGGTCGACGTCGGTCACGACCGCTCCCCGATCCAGAAGCAGATGAGGGCCAGGCCCCCGACGCCGATGAGGAGGGCGACGAAGCCTTCCGCCACAGGGCCGACGCCCCCGAGCGCGAACCCGCCGGGGTTATCCGGGTGCTGTAGCCGGCCGGTGACGTATGACGTGATGTCAGCCACCTGGGCGTCGGTCAGGTTGCCCGAGAAGCGCGGCATGTTGGCCGGACCGGTGCGGATCGCCTCGGCCACCTGCTGCGCCGTCACCTCGCGATTCTGCAAGGACGGGGCGTTCGTGCCGAAGGCCAGCGCGTCACCCGAACCCTCAATGGTGTGGCAGGCCGCGCAGTTGAGCGAGAACAGGTCCGCTCCGGCCGACTGGTCGACCCCGCGCAGGTGGGGATTGGGCACAGCGGGGACGGAGGGGTCGAGCGAGTTGACCCACGCCGCGAGCTCGAGTGCCTGCACGGGAGTCAGCCGTGACGGCTTGCGTTCGGCTTCCACGGCCTTGACGTCGGTCGCGGGCATGCGGCCGGTGCTCACCCAGAAGTCGACCGTGGCCGCGCCCACGCCCTGCAGGTTCGGCCCGATCGTCGCCTGCCCGTCGGGACCCACGCCGTTCGCCTCGTTGCCGTGGCAGCTTGAGCAGGTCTGGGCGAAGAGCAACTGGCCGGCGGAGATGAACGACTGCGGGGGGTTGGAGTACGTGATGGCCGTGTTCCCGTACGAAATGAGATGCCCGTTCAGGCAGGTCTTGGAGTTGCTGAGGAACGGGTTCCCGGCGTTGGGCACCGCGTTCGTCACGCCCTTCACGTTGACCGTGCCACAGGCCCGGGTCGTGACGTGGCTCGGATTGATTGAGACCTGGCTCGCATCCGCATGGCCACTGGCCGCGGCGTTGGTGCCGGGAAAGAACATCGCCAGCGACGCCAGCCCGGCCACCGAGAGGAGTCCCGCCGGCAAGAGGAACCGGTTCATCACTGTCTTCTTGAGTGGTACGCGCACGCCTCGCATGCCTACTTGAGGAGGAACAGGCAACTGTAGAGCCCGACCCAGACGATGTCGACGAAGTGCCAGTAGTAGGAGACCCCTTGTACAGCCGAAAGCTCACCGGGGTCGCCGCCCTTGTCGCCGCGCAGGCGACCCAGGAGGAACACCATCGCGAGCAGACCGATGAAAACGTGCAGACCGTGCAGGCCCGACATGATGTAGAAGAGCGACCCGTACGAGTTGGTGTACCAGCGCGTCGAGCTGAAGAGCCACTCGAACACCTGGTTACCCAGGAACGCCACTCCGAGAATGAGTGTCGCGACGATCCAGATGCGGGCCGAGCGCCGCTTGCGCCATTCCAGCTGGAAGACGGCCCGCTGCATGGTGAAGCTCGACGACACCAGAATCAGGGTGAAGAAGCCGGCCCGCAACGTGTCGAGGTCCGTCCCCGCTGGAGGCCAGGGCCCGATCGTGTTGGCCCGGATGGTGAAAAAGGCGGCGAAGAGCCCGCTGAAGAACATCAGCTCGGACCCGAGCCAGATCATGACGCCAATGGCCAGCATCGGAGGCCGGTCGTGGATGATCTTTCCCTGGGGAGCGGGCAACTCCGCCGAGACAGCCTGGGTCACAGGTGAATTTCTAGTCGACCTGACCGCGACCACGCCAACTAAGAGGCCGAAGGGTGTCGGCCCTTCCGGGGCGTCCGAAGACCCAGGTCAGTGCAGGTCGATGGGCAGCGGTTCCGCGTGCAGCACGGTCAGCCGCCGAGTCGGTCTCGTGAAAGCGACATAAAGGGTCCGCAAGCCCCGTGTGGTGGCCACCGGAGGCGCCTCCCCGGCGAGGTCGTCGCCCACGGCGGCGATCAGCGAGGGCTCCACGACGATCACCGAGTCGAACTCGAGGCCGTTCGTCTCGTCGGCCGGCAACACCACCAGGCCGGCCGCCAGGCCGTCCCCTGAGGGGTCGCGGGGATCGATCGGTCCCAGACCGGCCTCGTCGAGCGCCCGGGTCAGCTCGGGCAGCATGACGGCGGGACCAAGGACGGCCACCCGGCCGGGAGCGACGGCGGCCACCTCCTCGCGGGCCAGGCCGACCAGGCTCGTGCCGAGCCCGAACCTGGTCGTGGCCACAATCCGGGGCGCGAACCCCGACTGACGCACGGGGCGCGGCGGGCTGATCTCAGGCGCGGCCACGGCCAGTACCTGGGCCGCGAGCGCCACCACCTCGGCCGGGGTGCGATAGCTGACCGTCAGTTCGACCAGGCGCGTCGGCCGCTGTGGGCTCAGATAGCGCGTGATGTCGTCCCATCCGCTGGGCGCCCAGGGTCCCGTGGCCTGGGCGATGTCTCCGACCACCGTCATGGACCCCGAGAGTGACCTCCGGGCGAGCATGCGCAGCTGCATCGGCGAGAGGTCCTGCACCTCGTCGACCACGATGTGGCCGAAGGCGCGCACGTCGTCCTCGGACGCAATCGTGACGGCCTGTGCCGGCTCGGGCGAGGCCGCCAGACCCTGGGGCCAGAATCCCATCTCCGATGCCATCCCTTCCTCGGCGCGCTTTGCTCGCGTCCGGGCAGGGCGGCCCTGGCGGGGGCCCAGCAAGGTGCGCGCCTCGTCGATCAAGGCGGCGTCGCCCACGGTCCACGGGACGGCATCGAGCGCGGTACTGCGAGGCCGGTACAAGCGCTGGACATCTGTGGCGCTGAGGATCCCCTTGCCGGCGGCGGTCAGGAGGGCGCGGGCGCCGAGCAGATCGTGCAGGAATTCGTGCGCGGAAAGGCGCGGCCACATCCGGTCGAGGGCGTCACTGACCTCGGGCACCCGCCGCAGCCGCTGGGCCAGATCCTTCTGCTCTTCGGGCGTGGGCGCGTCGTCTGCCCCGTCGACACCGCTCCGACCAAGCCGGGCCCGGTACTCGTCCGACAAGGCCCGAAGGACCTGGGACTCCACGAAGCGCCGGCGCACGTTGTGCGTGCCGGGCCGGCGTCGCGCCATGCCGACGATGTCCTCCGTCAACCGCGCCCGGAGCCGCAGCACCCCCGCTCCGAAGGGAACCTCGACGTCGTGCCGCAGCGGACGCTGGCGGGTGCGCACGGCCCGGGCCAGCACTTTGACCATCCGCACGTCGCCCTTGAGCTTGGCGACGCCGGGATCGTCCACCCCGCGCACACGCACCTCTGGGACCAGTCCCGCCACCGTCGACAGGCTGACCCCGGTCTCACCGAGCGAAGGCAGGACCTGCTCGATGTAGCGCAAGAACAGCGGGTTCGGACCCACGACCAGCACGCCCTGACGCTCCAGCGGGAAGCGGTGCGTATAGAGCAGGTAGGCGGCGCGGTGCAGGGCCACAGCCGTCTTGCCGGTGCCAGGCCCACCCTGGACGACGAGCACTCCGGGCAGCGGCGAGCGGATGATCTCGTCCTGCTCGCGCTGGATCGTCCCGATGATGTCGCCCATCTGACCCGTCCGGGCCTGGCCCAGCGCGGAGAGAAGCGCACCGGGGCCACCGAGCACCAGCCCGTCCGCCAGGAGACTTTCTCCACCGTCACGGAACTGCGCCCCCCCGGCGCCGCCGGGGGCGGACGCGCCGGCGCGTCCCTCCGGGTCGACGAAGTACTCGTCCTCCAGCCCGAGGATGGAGCGGCCCCGGACGGCGAGGTGGCGGCGTCGAGCCAGCCCTTGGGGGTCGAGGCCGGTCGCCCGGTAGAAGGGCTCGGCAACCGGTGCCCGCCAGTCGACGACCAACGGCTCGTGGTCAGGGCCCGAGACGGCAAGCCGGCCGATGTGGAAGGACTCGCCGAGCAGTGGATTCGTGGAGTCGGACTCCAGTCCCGGCTCGGGGAGCCGGTCGATGCGGCCGAAGTAGAGGGCCTGGTCGCCGATGGCGAGCTGCTCCAGGCGGGCCAGGCTCGTGCGCACCACGATGTCGCGCTCGGTGCGCGACTGGAACGTGCCCCCCCGACCGAGATCGAGCACGCCCTGCAGCATCTGGCGGGCCTCGCCCCGCATGAACTCCAACCCGTCGTAGGCACGGTTGAGGAACTCCTGCTCATCGTGCAGATCGGGATGCTCGGCCACGTCTCCCCTTTCTCCCCGGCCCACGGGGAAACGGTTCAGTTTAGACGCCTCACCACGCCCGGGAGGCAGAGTTGCTGACGCGTACGATGAGCCGGACCGAAAGGATTGCGATGCTCATCACGACCATGAATGACGTCCCGGGCTACAAGGTGACCTCCGTGCTCGGCGAGGTCTTCGGCCTGACCGTCCGCTCACGCAACGTCGGCTCGCAATTCGGCGCTGCCTTCAAGTCCCTGGCGGGAGGCGAGCTCAAGGGGATGACCAAGAACCTCCAGCTGAGCCGCGAGGACGTGGTCAATCGCATGGTGGAGGAGGCCGAGGCGCGGGGTGGGAACGCCGTCCTCGCCATGCGGTTCGACACCTCGGAGATGGGCGGGAACTGGACCGAGATCTGCGCCTATGGGACGGCCGTCGTCATAGAGCCGATCGGGTGAGCCTGGCGACGGAGGAGCGTCCTGACCTGGTGCGCGCGTGCCTGCGGGAACCGGTGTCCCGGACGCCCGTGTGGTTCATGCGCCAGGCAGGCCGTGCACTGCCCGAGTATCGGGCGGCCCGTGGGCCGGGGTCCATCCTGTCGGCTATCGGCGACGCCACGCTGTCGACCGAGCTCACCCTCCAACCGGTCCACCGCTACGGGGTGGACGCCGCCATCCTGTTCTCCGACATCGTGGTGCCCCTGCAGGCCATCGGGTTCGGGGTCGACGTGGAGCAGGGGCGGGGCCCGGTGGTGGCCGAGCCGTTCCGCAGTGAGGCCGACCTGGAACGGCTGCGGCCCTTCGAGCCCGCGACCGACGCCCCGTACGTGGCCGAGACCGTGGGCCTGGTGCGCAAGGAACTGCAGGGATCGGGTGTCGCGCTGATCGGCTTCGCCGGCGCGCCCTTCACTGTGGCCAGCTATGCCGTCGAAGGCGGGCCATCACGGACGTTCGCCAAGGTCAAAGCACTCATGCACGGGAACCCCGACCTGTGGCAACAGCTGACCGACCGGCTGGCCGCCATGGCCGTGGCCTCCCTGCGCGCGCAGATCGAGGCGGGCGCGCAGGCGGTGCAGCTCTTCGACAGCTGGGCCGGCTCGCTCGCCCCCGAGGAGTACGCCCGCTTCGCGCTCCCCGCCACGAAGGCCGTCCTGGCGGGAATCGCCGACCTCGGTGTGCCGACGATCCTCTTCGGCGTGGGTACCGGGGAGCTCTTGGACCTGATGGGTACGGCTGGGTCCGACGTCGTGGGCGTCGACTGGCGCGTCCCGCTCGACGAGGCGCGTCGACGCGTCGGGCCGGGTCACGCGCTGCAGGGCAACCTCGACCCCGCCCTGTGCCTCGCTCCGTGGAACGTCGTGGCCGACGCGAGCAGGTCCATTCTTGCCGCCGCGGACGACGGCACCGGCACCGGCCATGTCTTCAATCTGGGTCACGGTGTCCTGCCCGAGTCGGACCCGGGCATCCTGGCCGACGTCGTCGAACTGGTGCACGCGGAGACCACCCGGGCATGACGACGGGCGTGCTGCTCATGGCACACGGCACGCCGGCGAGCACGACGGAGATCGCCCCCTTCTACACGCGGATCCGACGCGGCCGCCCGCCGACACCGGAGCAGCTGGCCGAGCTCGAAGCGCGTTACGCCGCCATCGGAGGCGTCTCTCCCCTGGCGGTCCGCACTCGGGAACAGGTCGATGCCGTCCGCACCGCACTCGAAACCCGCGCCCCTGGTCGCTACGTGGTGTCGTTCGGCGCCAAACATACGGACCCATTGATTGAGGAAGGCGCGACCGAGCTGACCGCGGCAGGCGTGGCGCGAGTCGTCGGTCTCGTCCTCACGCCGCACGGCTCATCGTTCGGCTCGGAGGAGTACATCGAGCGTGCCGCCACCGCGCTCGGGGACACACCGTTCGTGCCCGTCGGGCCCTGGTTTGCGACGCCATCGCTCGTCGACCTCCTGGCGGCACGCGTGCAGCAGGCGCTGCGCACGGTCACGGGGCGGGCCACCGTGATCTTCACCGCGCACTCGCTCCCCGAACGCATCCGGGAGGCCGGCGACACCTATCCCGAGCAGCTGGCCGAGTCGGCCCAGCTCGTGGGCAGCGCGGCCGGGCTCGACGAGTGGCTGGTGGCCTGGCAGAGCCCGGGACGGACGCCCGAACCCTGGCTGGGGCCCGACGTGCGTGACGTCGTGCACCAACTGGCGGCCGACGATCTCGCCGATGCCGTCGTGATCTGCCCCATCGGATTCGTAGCCGACCACCTCGAGGTGCTCTACGACCTCGATGTCGAGGTGGCCGACGTCGCTGCCGCCAGCGGCTTGGCCTATGCGCGCACGGCGTCGCTCAACGCCGATCCGGTCTTCATTGCCACGCTGGCCGATCTGATCATCGACGCAGACGGCGCCGCTTGACGTGGCGGCGCGGCGGGTGGTCGTCGTGGGCGGCGGCATCAGTGGCCTGACCGCGGCCTGGGAGCTCACGGGGGGCCCGGTCCCCCGGCCCGGCGCACCGGAGGTCACGCTCCTCGAGGCGTCGCCGCGCCTCGGCGGCCCCCTTCGCAGCGAGGATCTCGGGGGACGCCTCGTCGACCTCGGTCCAGACGGGTTCCTCGGACGGCGGCGCGAAGCGGTCGACCTGTGCGATGAGGTCGGGATCGCCGACGCGCTCGTACCGATCGCAGCGCGTGGTGCCTCGGTCTGGGCCCGGGGCAGGCTGCGCTCCTTGCCTGAGGGGCACGCGCTCGGGATTCCGACGCGGTTCTGGCCGACCGCGCGGTCGGGCATCGTGGGCCTGCGTGGCACGTTGGGTCTCGCCCGCGACGCCGTGTTGCCCCGCCCTGACGTGCGGGGGCCCCTGGGCGACCGCGCCATCGGCCCCCTCGTGGCGCGCAAGCTCGGCCGTCGCGTCGTCGACATGCTGGCGGACCCCCTCATCGGCGGCATCCATGCCGGATCGGTGGACGACATGTCCGCCGCCGCGACCTTCCCCCCACTGCTGGCAGCGGCCCAGCGCCGGGGTGGGCTCATGCGGGGCCTGCGCGCCGAGGTGCCCGCACCTGACCCCGACGGGCCGCCGCTCTTCTGGGCCCTCGACGGAGGCATGGCATCGCTCGTCGGCGCGCTCGAGGCCGGGCTGCGCATCCGAGGGGTGGACGTGCGCCTTTCCTCCCCCGCGGACCTGCTTGAACGGTCGGCCACCGGCGGCTGGACGATCGGATCGGGAAGTGACGCCCTCCGGGCCGACGCCATCGTCCTGGCGACGCCGGCACCGGCCGCAGCAGCCCTCCTCCGCCCGCATGACGACGAGGCCGCCACGCTGCTGGGGGCCATCGACTACGCGAGCGTCGAGCTGGTCACCTTCCGCGTCGCAACGGATGACCTGCCACCGACGCTCGACGGGACAGGGTTCCTCGTGCCGCGCCGCAGCCCGCACAAGGGGCGCGAGCCGTGGGCCGTGACGGCATGCACCTATCTGGATCACAAGTGGCCGCACCTCAAGCGCGAAGGGGAGACCTTGTTGCGCGCCTCGCTCGGGCGCAGTGACGACACCCGGGCCACCGAATGGAGCGACGAGGAAATCGTCGACCGCGCCTGGGAGCAGCTGGGTGCGCTGGCCGGAGTATCCGGCCTGCCCATTGAGGCCAGAGTGGTGCGCTTCGACAACGCCTTTCCGCAGTACCGCGTGCACCACCTCTTACGGACCGCTGGTATCGAGTCGGCCCTGGCCCGTCTCGGCGGGATCGTGGTAGCAGGAGCGGCCTACCGCGGCGTCGGGATCCCGGCCTGCATCGCCAGCGGCCGGGCCGCGGCGCACGCACTCTTGTGAGTGGCCTGCCGCGCCGGGGCCGTGTTGCCGTCCCTTCGGTCGTGGCGGGTGTCCTGCTCGCGCTGTCGCTGCCTCCATGGGGCTGGTGGCCCCTGGGACTTGTCGGGGCAGCACTGCTGTACTGGCGCCTCGCCGGCTTGCCGGTGCGGGCGCGCCTGTGGTCCGGCTGGCTGGCCGGTGTGGGCTGTTTCGCCATCGGGCTCTTCTGGGCCCGGGCGTTCAACTGGTACGGCGCCGTCGTGCTCATCGTGGTCGAGGCACTCTTCTTCGCTGCCGCGGCGGCAGCCTCGCCACCCCGGCGCGGCCGGGCGCTGGGCTTTGTGGCCGCCTGCACCTTGGCCGAGACCATCCGGCTGGCGTGGCCCGTCGGCGGCTTGCCCCTCGGGGGCGTGTTCTTGGGACAGGCGCGCGGCCCGTTGGTCGAACTGGCCCGCCTCGGCGGTCCGCTCCTGATCACGGCAGGTGTCTGGGCCGGCGGGGTCGCCGTCGCCACGCTGAGCACCGCAATCTGGGGGCGCCGCCGCAGTGCCGGCGGGCCGGCCTTCCTCGGCGTTCTGGTCATTGCGGGCGGGATCGCCGCGCTGGCCGTTGTCGGCACCCTCGCGCCCGATGGCGGCGCCCCCGTCCGGACGGTGCGCGTCGCGCTCGTGCAGGGGGGCGGGCAACGGGGCCTGAGCCAGACCGAGGTCGCACCGAGCTCGGTCCTCGCCGCGCAACTGGCGGCGACCTTCGCCGTAGCCAGAGCCCGGCCCGCCCCGGGGCTCGTCTTGTGGCCCGAGGATGTCGTGGCGCTCGACCGTCCCCTGGCGGGCTCACCCCAGGCCGCGCTGCTGAGCCGCCTGGCCAGACAGCTCCACACGACACTGCTGGTCGGGGTCACGGAACCGGCGGGCGGCATCGCGTTCCGCAACGAAGTCGTGGCCTGGGGACCGCACGGCCACATCGTCGGCGTGTTCGAGAAGGTGCACCGGGTCCCCTTCGGCGAGTACGTGCCGTTCCGCTCGTTCGTCTCGCACATCGCCGACCTGTCCGGCGTGCCGCTCGACGCCATACCGGGGCGGGGAACCGGCCTCATGCGCACGCCCGCCGGCCCCCTCGGTCTCCTGGTGTCGTTCGAGATCTTCTACGCCGGCCGGAGCCACGAGTCGGTCCGCGCCGGCGCCCAGCTCCTGGCGGTCCCGACCAACACGTCCTCCTACAGCACCTCACAGGTGCCGGCACAGGAAATGGCCGCCGCCATCGTCCAGAGCGTCGAGACCGGGCGTGACCTCGTGCAGGCCGCGCCGACCGGGTTCAGTGCGGCCGTCACCCAGCGCGGTGTCGTGCTGCAGCGCAGCTCGCTCGGCCGGCGCCAGGTGCTCTTCGCCAGCGTCGCGTTGCGCCGTGGCTTCACCCCCTACGACCACTGGGGCGATCTCCCGGTCGTGATCCTTGCCGCACTTGCCCTCCTCGCCGGCTGGGGCAGGCAGCTGCGCTACTCGTAGTAGCCGGAGTGGATGTAGACGCAGGGCACGCCGGCCGCCACGTACATGGCGTGGTTCGAGGGATCGTCCTCGAACGCGAGGCGCAGGTCGAACCCCTGCGCCCGCAGGTCCTCCACGACCGACTGCTTGAACTCGGTCACCTGGGCGTAGTCCCCGCGTGAACGCATGACGAGAAGGTCCCAGCGCAGCCCGTAGCGCTGCAACCATGCCAGCGTCTGTGGCCGCACTCGGTAGGGGCGCCCCGTGAGCAGGACGACGGCGAGCGACGGGTCGAGCAGCTCCAGCAGCCGGGCAATCTCCTCAATCACCGGATCGTCGCCGCAGGCCTCGAAGAACGACCCCCAGTCCCGCTTCCCCCGGTCGAGAAAGTGCTGACGGCCGGCCGCGTCGGACAGGACGCCGTCGATGTCGAAGATGACGGCCGGTCCCTGCGGGTGCGGGGCGTCGCCGTCGGCGTGCCACGTCCAATTGCTCCGGTCGCCGTCGGTCCTGGTCTCGGGCACGAAGGAGGAGCCTAACGGCGTCCCCTCCACCTGCCGGAAGGACAATTCACCCCTCTTGCGGAGGGGTCGAGACCCCCGAAGGTGACACGATGGACGAGGAATGGAAGCCGAGGCTGACACGACGGTGGGATGCGACCCGGGCGTGACCACGGGCACGCCGCGCACGCTGCCGGTGGGGCTCGGCCGCAGGGTGGAGGTCATCGGTGATCTCCTGCTCCCCCCGACGCCAACCGACAGTTCGCGGGCGGCCTGCGTCGACATTGCCCGCCGCCTGGAGGAATGGCAGGGACCGGGGATCGTGATCCTCTGCGGCCGGCTGGTGGCGCCGGGGTGCGCCGGCCACCGGTCCGAGGCCCTGGCCGCGCATCCGGAGCTCACCGATGCGCTCGCGAAGTTCGCCACCCGTCCCGACTCCCAGGTGGTCGTCGTGCTGGATCCGACCGAACGGGACCCAGCACTGGTCCGGTCGCTCGAAGGCTTCGGCGTCGGGGTCCGCGACGGGGTCGACCTCGCCTGCGAGACCGGGGCGGGCACGCGCACGGTCCTCGTGCGCGCCGGAACGCTCCGGCCCGACCGGAACCCACCCCTGGACGCCACGCCGACCGACGACAGGCCCTGGCTGGCCGGTATGGAACGCCTGGACGATCCTCGGCTGGCGCGTCGCTTCGTGACGTCGCGCGTGCTGTACCGCCGGCTGCGGCGCTACCTCTGGGCACCGCCGCTGGCCTTGGCCGTGATCGCCCTGCTGCTGCGCGTCGAGTTCGTCGTCGACGGGCTCGGGCGCGTGTTCCGCACGCCGCGTCAACAGACCGCCCTGCAAAGGGCCTACAACGCCACCTGGCCCTCACGGTTCATTGTGACCGTCGTCATAGCGATCGCCTTGCTGGCGATCCTGGCCCTCGTCGTCGCCATCACCTCACGGGGCATCTGGCGCGCACTCGGAGGCGAGGGCCTTCCCGCGCCCTGGGCCGGCGGACCGTCAGGCACCCGACCCATTGCGCACGAGCTGCTCCAGCTGGACGGCGACGACGCGCTCGACGCCACCCGGGTAGCCGTCGAGGCGGGCGCGTCCGGCGTCATTGTGGGGGGCGCCCTGGTGCCCGAGCTGACCCACCTCGACAGCGGGTTCTTCGCCTGCCCCGGCGCCACCTCCGAGGTGGTGCACGAGCATCGGGGGCGCCTCGGTCTGCCGCCCACGTTCCTGCACCATCGTCAGGAGTCCACCCTCGAAATCGAGACCGGCGCCGAGCTGCACGTCCGGCTCCTGTTGGCCGAGGCCGATCTGCCCCTGGCCACCATGGGAGAGCGGCTCGTCACGGCCGACACCGTCGTCAAGGGGCGGTCCAAGGCGGCCGACGTCCACGCCGAGCTGGCGGCCAGCTGGCCCGGCGGCGCATCCTGGCCGCCGGCCCCCGAGGTGGCGGCGGACCATATCCGGGTACGCCGCATCCGGCGCCTGGCCGCGGTCTTGCTCTTCGTGGCCGGCGCCATCGACCTCCTGTCTTCGGTCACGACACCCCTGCGCGAGCACCTCCATCTCATTGCGCAGTACCTGCCGGTCGCCGTCGTGCAGGCCGCCGGCGCGCTGACCGCCATCGCCGGGATCGGCATGATCATGCTGTCCCGTGGCGTCCTCCGGGGGCAGCGCCGCTCGTGGCTGGTCGCGGTCATGTTGCTCATCGCGTCCCTCGCACTGCACCTGCTGCACGCGGCCGACATCATCACGCTGGTCGTGTGCGCCGGCGTCCTCACGTTGCTCATCGTCGAGCGGGAACGCTTCCGGGCCCAGACCGAGCGCGGGACCGTCGTCACCGCCTTCGTCATCCTGGCCTTCGGGGGCTTCGTGGCGACCCTGGGCGGCCTCGTGGCAGTGGAGGTGGCCGGCCATGTTCATCACCATCCCCTGCCCAGCTGGCCCGACGTCTTCCTCGGCTCCGCGGAGCGCCTTGTCGGTGTCGACTGGGTGGCCTTCCCGCCGTCGATCGACCGCTACGCCTCCGTCAGCCTTCTGGCGATGGGGATCAGCCTCATCGTGGTGGCGCTGTACCTGCTGACTCGGCCGGTCGTCGATCGCCGCCTGTCCTCCGGGCGCGCTGCCATCGGCCGGCGAGCCGCGGAGATCCGGGCCCGTGACATCGTGCGGCGGCACGGCACCGGCACGCTCGACTACTTCGCGCTGCGTGACGACAAGCAGTGGTTCTTCCATCGCGACTCGCTCGTCGCCTACGCCGTCTTCGGCGGCGTCTGCCTCGTCTCGCCCGACCCCATCGGGCCGTTCTCCGAGCGCGCCCACGTCTGGGATTCGTTCCGCAACTATGTGGACCGGAACGGGTGGGGCCTCGGCGTCATGGGCGCCGGCGAGGAATGGCTCCCGACCTACCAGGCCTCGGGGATGCGCTTTCTCTACATCGGAGACGAGGCCGTGGTCGACCCCCGCGTGTTCTCGCTGCAGGGCGGAAAGATGAAGGGGCTGCGCCAGGCGGTCAACCGGGTGGCCCGCTACGGGTACACGGTCCGCTTTCTCGACCCGGCCCGCCTCGACCCCGCCGACGCCGCCCGCATGACCGAGCTGATGGCCAAGAGCAGGCGGGGCGAGCAGGAGCGGGGCTTCTCCATGATGCTGGGCCGGCTGTTCGACCGGCGTGACACGGGCCTGCTCCTCACCCTGGTCGAGGGACCGGACGGCGCGCCGGTAGCCATGTGCCAGTTCGTGCCGTCGCCCGCCATCGGCGGCTACTCGCTGGACCTCATGCGCCGCGATCCGGGCGAGCATCCCAACGGACTGCTCGACTTCGCCCTGTGCTCGACCATCGACCATCTCAAGGGCATGGGGATGAAGGGGCTCAGCCTGAACTTCGCCGCGCTGCGATCGGTGCTCGAAGGCGACAACGGCGACGGCGTCACCCAGCGCGTCGAACGGTGGGCGCTGCGGCGACTGTCGGGTGTCCTGCAGATAGAGACGCTGTGGCGCTTCAACGCCAAGTACGAGCCGCGTTGGCTGCCGCGCTACATCGCCTTCGACTCGGCTGAGCAGTTCGTGCCCGTCGTGGTGCAGATCATGCGCGCCGAGTCCCTCACCGAGGTCCCCGTCATCGGCCGCCTCCTCACGACGGGGACGGCCAAGCGGGCGGGGCCCGCCGTGCCCGAAGAGGTCCTGGCCGTGCAGCACCACAACGGCGACGGCGCGCCGGACCGGCAGGAGGCCGGGACCGCGGCGCCACGCCAGTGACCGAGTCCCTCTGCCCGCGCTGCGGGCATCCGGGCGTGCACCACCGTCGCGGCGACAGCGGCCCGTGCGAGGACTGCGACCGTTGCTGGTCCGACGAGCAGCGTCGCGACCGGCCGCCGCACCACGTCTGACGACACCGTCGTTGCGTCGGGCTCCCGTTTGATTGCAACCCATGTGAACATTGTTTCGGCGTTGCGCGGATTGGTTCGAACGGCCCTACACGCCGGTTCACGACAGCAGCACAATCGGTCATACGGGGCGGGGTGACCGAGGTGGTCTGGGAGTCATCCCGCCCCTTTCTCTCATTCCCCTAGCCGCAGAAGATCAGGAAGCACGACGTCGTGGTCGTGGTGGCCGGCGGTACCGATGTCGTGGTCGTCGTCGGCGCTGGCGCTGTCGTCGTCGTGGTGCTCGAAACGGGCGCTGGTGGTGCCGTTGCCTTCGGCGCCGGCAAGGACGAAGCGACCGTGACCGGAGCTGCGCTTGCCGCAGGATCGGTGACGACACCGCGGCCGGACTTGATGGCCGGCGGCACCGGGGCGGGCGGGCTCGATGTCGACGTCGTCGACGCCACGCTCGCGGTGGGTTTCTGCACCGGGATGGTCAGGGGCGCCCGGCCGTGCTCGCCCTGGGCCGGGATCTTCGGCCCGCTTCCGCCGGATCCGAACAGAAGGAGCACCGCCAGGAGCAGGCCGACGACACCCAGCCCGGCCAGCATGCCGCGGCGGTGCGAACGGAGCTGGCCGGCTGTCTCCCCCAGGGGAGCTTCGTCGGCGAGGCCCTGCTCCTGCGGCCCGCCGCCGCCTGTCGGGCTGCCTGCGTCGGGCCCCGGCTCAACCCCCTTGGCGTTCATGTCGATCCATTCCTAGGTCCCGGCTGCGTTGTCGGGGCCTGGCTGAGAAAACGGGGGCGGGCGGTCGGGCTTACGGTGAGCCTTCGGGGCCCGTGCGCCCCGAAGTTCGCCGACCTGGGCAAAGATGGGCTCGGAACCGGGGACGAGGAGGGAGTACGCCGTGAGCAACCCGCATTACGGATCCAGCACGGTGGACGCCCGGCACGACCTCGCGGCCACCGCCGAGGAGCGCCGCGAGATGGGACGGCAGGCCCGGGTGTTGGCACCGCGGGCCGATCTGGGTGATTGGGACGAGCGGGCCCGCGGCCACGACCCGATCGACACCCTCCTGGCCCAGAACCACATCCGGCTCGCCGAGCTCGCCGGCCTGCGGCACCAGCGCATGTCGCTCTCGCCCTGGAACTTCTACCGGGGCGCGGCCGCCGTGATGGCGGCCGATCTGGCCTCCCGGCCGCACAGCCGCATCGAAGTGCAGCTCTGCGGTGATGCCCACGTCCTGAACTTCGGGCTCTGGGCCACGCCGGAGCGCAACCTCAACTTCGACCTGCGCGACTTCGACGAGACGCTGCCCGGCCCCTTCGAGTGGGACGTGGCCCGCCTCGCCGCCAGCCTGGTGGTGGCGGCCCGGGAGAACGGGGTCAAGCAGGCCAAGTCGGACGCCGCCGTGACGGCAGCGGTGGACGCCTATCGCAACCGCATGCGGTACTACTCCACCCTCCCCCTGCTCGACATCTGGTACGAGGGCACGCGCTTCGACCAGTTCATCGACTACTTCGAGCCCGCCGACCGCGGGCAGGTGAAGGTCCAGTTCGAGCGGAAGAAGGAGTCCCGCACCAGCCGCGGCGCCTTCGAGAAGATGACCACCGAGCGGCGCGGGCGGGCGCGCATCACGCCGCAGCCCCCGCTGCGCGTGACGCTCGACGACGACGAGCAAGGCGACATCGTGGAGGGGCTCCTGGCGCAGTACCGCCTCACCCTGCAGGAGGACCGCCGCCGCCTGTTCGACCGCTTCACGCCGGTCGACGTCGTGCGCCAGGTGGTGGGTGTCGGCAGTGTCGGGATGGTGGTGTACCTCGTGCTGCTCGAGGGCAGCGCGACGGGCGACCCACTCTTCCTGCAGTGCAAGCAGGCCGGCCCGTCGGTCTATGAGTCCTACACGTACGCCAGTGGCCACGACAACCACGGGGCCCGGGTCATCGCCGGCAAGCGGATGGTGCAGAGCGCCACGGACATCTTCGTGGGGTGGGCCTCCATGGGCGGCCGCGACTTCTACGTGCGCCAGTTCCGCGACATGAAGCTGATCCCTACCACCGACCTGATCGCGCCGGTCCTCGTCGAGTTCGGCATCGCCTGCGGCAACACGCTGGCCCGGGCGCACGCCCGTTCCGGCGACCCCGAGGCCATCGACGCCTACATGGGCAAGAACGACGTGTTCACCAAGGCCATGAGGAAGTTCGCCAACCGCTACGCCGACCAGAACGAGCGGGACCACGCCGCCCTGATCGCCGCCATTCGGAAGGGCAGGGCCGAGACCGTTCTCGACTGAACCTCCCCTAGTGGGGCAGGAACAGCAGCGTGGCGTGGTTGGCGAAGTCGATCAGCGGCTGGGGCCAGACGCCGAAGAGCACCGTCACCCCGGTGCACAGCCCGATGGCCAGGGCGGCCAGTGCGGGCACCGGCTCCTTCTCGGGCAGCGCATCCGCCTCGGCATTCGCCTGGGCGGCCTCGGCGGTTTCGTCGTCGAGCAGAATCTGCTCGTTCAGCGTGGTCACCGTCCCGGCTGCGGCAGCCGGCGTGGCCCAGGCCAGCCCGCCCCCGGTGCCGGTGCTGTCGTCCCCGGTGGCCGCGGTGATGGTGCCGCCGGCGGTCATGCCACCCTCGGCCCCCAGTGCGGCCGAGCCGCTGGGGGCGCCCACGGCCTCGCCGGTGCCGCCGGTGGCGTACATGAGGGCGGCGATCCGCAGGTAGAAGAAGGCCGCCACGACGGCGGTGACCATGGCGATGACACCGAGCGGCACCTCGCCCGCCCCGACGGCGGCGAACACCACCTGCAACTTGGCCCACAGCCCGGTGGTGAACGGCGCCCCCGCTTGCGCCAGCAGCAGGACGGCCAGCGCCAGTGCCATGACGGGCTGGCGTCTGGCCAGGCCCCGGTAGCGCGACAGGTCGTGGTCGCCGTCGCCGTCACGCCCGAGCACGGTCACGATGGCGAAGCTGCCGATGGTCATGAACATGTAGACGAAGAGGTAGTACAGCGAGGCACTGGCACCGCGGGCGGTGCCGGCGGACACGCCGAGGAGGATGAACCCGGCGTGGTTGATCGACGAGTAGGCCAGCATCCGCTTCACGTCGCGCTGGCGCAGCGCCACGAAGGCGCCCAGGACCAGCGACAGCACGGCCAAGCCGTAGATGATCGGTCGCCAGTCCGTCTCAATGACGCCGAAGGAGGAGAACAGGACGCGCAGCATGGCGGCGAACGCGCCGGCCTTGGCCACGGCTGCCATGAACCCGGTCACGGGCGACGGGGCGCCCTGGTAGACGTCGGGCGTCCACATGTGGAACGGCACCGCCGCCACCTTGAAGGCGAAGCCCACCAGCATGAGGGAGAGGCCGGCCCGCAGCAGGCCGTTGGTCAGCACGACGTTCTTGGACAGGAAGTCCGAAATCTGGGTCAGGTTCGTCGAGCCGGTGGCGCCGTAGGTGAGCGCAATGCCGTAGACGAAGATCGCCGACGAGAAGCCCCCGAGGATGAAGTACTTGAGGGCGGCCTCGCCTGACGCCGCCCGCTTGTAGTTGAAGGCGGTCAGGACGTAGAGGGCGATGGAGAGGATCTCGAGGCCCAGGAACACGAGGATGAGGTCGTTGGCCATCCCCATCAACATGGCGCCCGAGGCCGACATCATGGCCAGCACGTGGAATTCCGCGCCCTGCGTCCCCTCCCGGCGCAGGTAGCCGTCCGCCACCAGCGCGCTCAGCAGCATGGCGATGGCGACGAGCATGGTGATGAGCACGCTGAAGCCGTCCATGACGACGGCGTTCTTCACGTAGGTGTGCGCCCCGTGCTGCGTCACGTCGGTCCACTGCCAGATGGAGACGCCCAGCGCGCCGCCGGCGATGATCACCGTGGAGATGGTGGCCACCCGCACCCGCAGCGGCCGGCGGACCAGTGAGGCCAGGCCCAGCAGGACGACGGCCCCGCCGATCATGATGATCGGCGGCAGGATCGCCAGCCAGCGGATGGACGGCACCGTGATGGTGTTCGACGCCGCGTGGGTGGCCGCGACGTGCTTGGCGGCGAGCAGGGCAGCGATCACTTGGTCCCCTCCACGCCCCGGACCGTCACCGGCGGCTCGGCGTGGCCGGTCTTGGACTCGACGTGCGCGATGAGCTGGTTGACCGACGGGTTGATCCGGTCGAGCACGGGCTTGGGGTAGACGCCGAGGAACACGATGAGGATGAGGAGGGGCGCCATGATCAGCCGCTCGATCAGGACGAGGTCCCGGGTCTTCTCGTCGGCCTCCCGGGGCTCGCCGTGGAAGACCTGCTGGTAGGCCCAGAGCAGGTAGATGGCGGCCACGATCACCCCGAGCATGGCGACCACGGCCCACCAGCGGTGGGTGATGAAGGTGCCCGACAGGACCAGGAACTCGCTGACGAAGCCGTTGAGCCCGGGCACGCCGATGGAGGCCAGCATGGCGACCGTGAAGAAGGCCGCCAGCACGGGCGCCGCCTTCTGCAGCCCGCGCAGCTCACTGGTCTGCCAGGAGCCCCGGCGCTGGTAGATGAAGCCGACGAGGATGAAGAGCGCCGCCACGATGATCCCGTGGTTCAGCATCAGGAGGACGGCGCCATCGAGGCCCTGGGTGCTCAGCGAGAAGGTGCCGAGCGCGATGAAGCCGATGCCGGCCAGGGACGAGTAGGTGACCAGGCGCTTCATGTCGCGCTGGGCGCAGGCCACGATGGCGCCGTAGACGACGCCGATGACGGCGAGCGTGAGGAAGATCGGGCCGAGGGTCCTGGTGGCGTGGGGGAAGAGGCTCAGATCGAAGCGGATGATGCCGTACGTGCCCAGCTTGGCCAGGATGCCGGCCAGCAGGACGGAGCCCTCCTCGGGTGCCTCGGTGTAGGCGTCGGGCGACCAGGTGTGGAACGGGAAGAGCGGCGCCTTGACCGCGAAGGCCGCCGTGAAGGAGAGGAAGAGCAGGATCTCCGTCGACGACGACAGGTGCGTCTGCATCAATGGCCCGAGCTCGAACGTGAGGTAGTGGTACTGCGACTGGTGGATGAAGGCCAGGGCCAGGATGCCGACGAGCAGGAAGGCGGAACCGAGGAAGGTGTAGAGGAAGAACTTGATGGCGGCGTAGGCGCGTCGCTCATGCCCCCAGCCGGCGATGATGAAGTAGGCCGGCACGAGCGTCAGCTCGAACATGAAGAAGAACACGATGAGGTCGAGCGACAGGAAGCTCCCCATCACCGCCCCCTCCAGGAGGAGGAGCCAGGCGAAGTAGGCCCGGGGGTTCTCGCGGTTGCGCCCGAGGATGATGGCGAGCGGGAAGAGGAGCGCCGTCAGCAGCACCAGGAAGATGGAGATGCCGTCGACGCCCAGGTACCAGTGCACCCCGAGGCTGGTGCCGGTGTACTGGTGGTTCGAGACCAGCTGGAACCCGCCGTCGTGCACCTTCATGGCGATGAGCGCCGTCACGGCGATCACGGCCGTGATCAGCGAGACGATGAGCGCCACCGCGTAGGGAGCCTCGCGCGGCAGCGACTTGTCGAAGCCGAGCAGGCCCAGGGCCGCGGCCCCGATGGCCGGTACCAGGACGAGCAGCGTCAGGAAGGGAATGGAGTGCGTCATCCCCACCACGTCCGGCTCAGCATGAAGGCGATGATGAGGGCCATCCCGATGGCGATCCCCAGCGCGTAGTTGCGGGCGTAGCCCGTCTGCAGCTTGCGGGCCGCGCTCCCGGTGGCCTTGGCCAGCTGCGCCGTGCCGTTGACCGCCCCGTCAATGATGCGGACGTCGACCACCCAGGCCAAGAAGGTGGAGAGCCGCTGGGCCGGTCGCCCGATGATGGTGTCGTAGAAGTCGTCCCAGTACCAGACCCGCTGCAGGAAGGCCGGCTCCAGCTTCGGCTTGTAGACCTCGTCGCCCTTCCACAGCCACCAGCCGACGATCACCCCGATGAAGGCCGCCGCGATGTCGGCCAGCGCCAGCGCCCACTCGGGGCCCGCGCCGAGGTTGTCGTTGTAGAGCGTGCCGGTGAACACTGGGGCCAGGAAGTTGGCCAGGGTGTCGACGTGCACCCAGGGCAGGTCCAGGGCGCCGGCGAAGAAGGCGAAGAAGGCGAGCACGACGAGCGGGAGCCGCATGACCCAGGGCGACTCGTGCGGCGCGTGCAGCACCGGCTCCCCGTGCGGCCCCTCCTTGTCGAAGCGCTCCTTGCCGCCGAAGGCCAGGGTCTCCAGCCGGGTCATGTAGTAGGCGGTGAGCACGGCCGTGACGAGGCCGATGACCCAGAGCGGCTTGAAGTGGGCGAACGTGTTGTCGAGGACGTCGCCCTTGGCCCAGAAGCCCGAGAGGGGCGGGATGCCGGCGATGGCCAGGAAGCCGATGGTGAACGTGACCGTGGTCCACCGCATGTACTTGCGGATGGCGCCCATGCGTTTCAGGTCCTGCTCGTCTTCCAGCCCGTGGATGACCGAGCCCGCCCCCAGGAAGAGCAGGCCCTTGAAGAAGGCGTGCGCCACCATCAGGAACACGGCGGCGATGTAGGCGCCGGTGCCCACGGCCAGGATCATGTAGCCGATCTGCGAGACGGTGGAGAAGGCGAGCACCTTCTTGATGTCCTGCTGCGCGCAGGCGATGGTCGCCGCCACGAAGGCCGTGACGGCCCCGATGATGGCGATGATCTCGGACCCGGTGGCGGTGACATGGAGCAGCGGGTTCATCCGGCAGAGCAGGTAG
This sequence comes from Acidimicrobiales bacterium, assembly GCA_036271495.1. Taxonomy (GTDB): domain Bacteria; phylum Actinomycetota; class Acidimicrobiia; order Acidimicrobiales; family RAAP-2; genus Bog-473. Next base: position 6,395 of record DATBAO010000105.1, on the reverse strand, counting down.
ACCCCCGCCGTGACCATGGTGGCGGCGTGGATGAGGGCGGAGACGGGCGTGGGGCCCTCCATGGCGTCCGGCAGCCAGTTGAACAGCGGGATCTGGGCCGACTTGCCCGCTGCGGCCAGGAAGAGGAGGAGCACCGCAGCCAGGCCGACGCCGCCGTCGAGGTGGTGCAGCTGGCCGAAGATGCCCCCGCCCGGGCCGCTCTCGTACTGGATGGTGCCGGTCCGCTCGAAGATCAGGAAGATGGCGAGCAGGAAGCCGACGTCACCGATGCGGTTGTAGATGAAGGCCTTCTTGCCGGCCGAGGCGGCGGACTCGCGCTGGAACCAGAAGGACACCAGCCAGTAGGAGCAGACGCCCACACCCTCCCAGCCCACGAACGTGAGCAGCAGGTTGTCCGACAGAACCAGGAGCAGCATGGAGAAGACGAACAGGTTCAGGTAGATGAAGAACTTGGAGTAGTCCCGGTCGTTCTTCATGTAGCCGATGGAGTACAGGTGGATGAGCGCGCTGACCCCGGTGATGAACATGCACATCGTGATCGACAGCGGGTCCACCAGGAACCCGACCGGCACCGTCAGGCCGCCCGAGCTGAACCAGGTGAAGTAGTTGTCCACCACCACGCGGCCGTTCTCGGGCAGGCCGAAGAGGCCGGCCAGCACGAGGCAGGCCACGACGAAGGCGCCGCCGACCGCCACTGTCCCGACGACGCCCGCCGCCGGGTCGCCCATGCGACGACCGAAGGTCACCAGGAACAAAAACCCCGCGAGGGGCAGCAGCAACATGAGGAACGCGAGATGGACCACGGGTCAGCCCTTCAACGAATTCAGGTCGTCCGCCACCGTGGTCTCGCGACGGCGGTAGTTGGTCACCACGATGCCCAGGCCCACCACGACCTCGGCCGCGGCCACCACGAGCACGAAGAACACGATGGCCTGCCCGCCGATGTCGTTGAGCATGCGGGCGAAGGTGACGAAGGTCAGGTTGGCGGCGTTGAGCATGAGCTCGATGCACATGAACATGATGAGGATGTTGCGCCGCACCAGCAGGCCGATGGCGCCGATGGTGAACACGATGGCGGCCAGCCCGATGTACCAGGCTCCCGAGAGGCTCATGCCGGCAGCTCGCTGTCGGTGCTGGCGCTGGCGCTGGCGCCGGCCTCGGTCTCGTCCTTGCCCTCCACGCTCGGCGGGCGGCGGGCCAGCACGACGGCGCCCACCACGGCGATGACGAGCAGCGCCGCCGTGGCCTCGAACGCGAAGAGGTAGGTCGTGAACAGCTGCTTGCCGAGCTGGGCCGGCTCCCCCGCCGGCGAGTTCGGGCCGGCGACGTGACCCTGAATCGGCCCGACCACCTGCTTGGCGCCCGTGACCCAGTGCGACGTGGCCACCATGGCCAGGACGCCGCCGAGGGTGATCAGGGAGAAGACGACGGCCAGGGGGCGCTGGCCGGACAGCCGCTCCGTGGTGATGTCCTCGGCCCGGTCCACGCCGAGGAACATGATCACGAAGAGGAAGAGGACGACGATGGCACCGGCGTAGACGATGATCTGCACGGCGGCCAGGAAGTCGGCCTCCTGCTCAATGAAGAGGACGGCGACACCGAACAGCGTCATGACGAGGCTGAGAGCGGCGTGCACCGGGTTGCGCGACGTGACCACGCCGATCGCACCCACCAGGATCACGGCGGCGGCGGCGGCAAAGACCAGGATGTCGGGCCAGGTGGCCCGCGTGGCAGCCAGGAGCGGTACGGCGTGGAGCATGGGTCAGTCGCTCCCTTCGGCCGACCCGGCGCCGGCCTTCTGCGCCTTGGCCTCGGCCTTGGACGCCTTGCGCGTGGCGCGCAACTCCTTCAAGCGGGCGCGGGTGGCGTCCATCTTCTTGCGGTTGGCCGCCGCGCCTTCCTTGGCCCGCCAGACGCGGCCCTGCATGCCGCGGTGCGCCAGCGGGATGTCCTCGTCGAGCAGGTGGGCCTCGAGCACCTCGCGCAGCGGCTTGGAGCCGGTGGCCTCGTCGTCTCGATGCGCCGACTGGCCGCCCTCGGGGGCGCGCACGCCGTAGCCGAGCTCGCCCTCCCACTGGACCTGGCCCTCGTAGGCGGCGTTGCCCGACGGGGCGGTGGCGCGCATCCAGCCCGACGTCATTTCGTCGTCGCCCAGGCGCCAGTCCTCCCACGGCAGCTTCTTCGGCGTGCCGTCGTCGTTCACGACGAGCTCTTCCTTGGTGTAGATGGCGTCGGCGCGGTTGGTGAAGGAGAACTCGAAGAGCTTGGACTCGGTGATGGCCTCGGTCGGGCAGGCCTCCACGCACATGTCGCAGTGGATGCAGCGCAGGTAGTTGATTTCGTAGACGTAGCCGTAGCGCTCGCCCGGCGACACCGGGTGGTCGGGCGGGTTGTCGAGGCCGCGCACGTAGATGCAATCGGCCGGGCACACCCCGGCGCACAGCTCGCAGCCGATGCATTTCTCCATGCCGTCCTCGTAGCGGTTGAGGACGTGGCGACCGTGCTGGCGCGGCTGCTTCGGCTTCTTCTCGTCGGGGTACTTCGTGGTGACCCGGGGCCGGGTCAGGTGCTGCAGGGTGAGCTTGAACCCGCCCAGGAACGACAGCTGGTCCTTCACTTCGTCGCCGACACCCATTAGGCCTTCCCTCCCGAGACAGGGTCAGGGACCGGCGCGAGCCGCGGGGCCCGGGTGATCCGGCTCCCGACCGCAGGAATGATGGGGTTCTCGTCGCTGCGACCGTTGCCCAGCTTGTTGGCCCGCACGAGCAGGAACGAGGCCAGGACCACGACCGGCACGAGCCACAGGCCGGCCCAGCCCCAGGCGACGATGGCCGCCACCAGCAACAACCACCCCAGCGTCATGGGGATGAGGCGCTTCCACCCAAGGTCCATCAGCTGGTCGTAGCGCAGGCGCGGCAGGGCGGCCCGGAACCACACGTAGATGAAGCAGAACGCCACCGTCTTGAGCAGGAAGTAGATGATCGGCATGTAGATGGTCGCGCCCGGGATGTGGAAGATGTAGCCGTTGGGACCGCCGAAGAACAGCGTCACGACGATGGCCGACATGGTGATGGTGTTCATGAACTCGGCCAGGTAGAAGAGGCCGAAGCGGATGGACGAGTACTCGGTATGGAAGCCGCCGACCAGCTCCGTGTCCGCCTCGGTGAGGTCGAACGGCGGCCGGGTGAGCTCGGCCGTGATGGCGATCATGAAGAAGATGAAGGGCAGGAAGCCCAGCCGGATGAGGTTCCAGTTCCAGAACCCGTTCGACTGCGAGGCCACGATGGCCCGGGTCGACAGCGAGCCGGTCACCAGCACGACCATCACGGTGGTCATGCCGAGCGCGGCCTCGTAGGAGATCACCTGGGCCGAGGCGCGCACCGAGCCGAGCAGCGGGTACTTCGACCCCGAGGACCAGCCCGCCAGCATGACGCCGTAGACGGCGATGCCCGACATGGCGAGGACGAGCAGGATCCCCATGGGCGGGTCGGCCACCTGCAGCTCGAAGGTGTGCCCGGCGACGGTGATGACCCCGCCGACGGGCACGACGGCGAACACGAGCACGGCCGGGATGACCGAGAGGTAGGGCGCCAGCTTGAACACGAAGGAGTCCGCCCGGTCGGGCAGCAGGTCCTCCTTGAAGATGAGCTTGGTCCCGTCGGCCAGCGTCTGCAGCAGGCCCCACGGCCCGGCGCGGTTCGGGCCGACCCGGCTCTGCATGTCCGAGATCACCTTGCGCTCGAACCAGATCATCAGCGCCGTGGCGACGAGCAGCGCCACGAAGGCGGCCACGCACTTGATGAGGAGGATGACCCAGACCTCCCAGTTGAGGCCGAAGTAGAAGAGCGGGTCCCCGTTCCCACTGTCCGCACTGTGCGTCAGCAGGGGGGCCGAGTTGGCGAGGAGGGCGGCGGCCGCGATCACACTGACTCCAGTCGGACGTCGGTCACCAGCTGGCGGCTGTCGATGAGCGTGGCCACCGCGTTGGGAGGTGCACACTCGCCACCGGGGACATTGAAGTCGATGGCGACGACGCCCCGGGCCACGCCCTCGTCGGACTCGGCGGCCAGGGTCAGCTCGCCCCGGGCCGAACGCACCTTGACGCGGTCACCCGTCTTGGCCCCGAGGCGGTCGAGGTCGTAGGGATTGGCGCGAGCCACCAGCGTGGGCACGAGCGGCGTCAGCGACGGCGAGCCCGTGACCGAGCTCCCGGCGTCGTAGAGGCGGCGGCCCGAAATCAGGCGGAGGCTGTAGCTGTCCGCCTTGGGGATCTGCAGCGGCTCGGCCCCGCCGGTACCGGTCCCCGACAGCAGGGGCGGCGGGCTGCCCAGATCGGTGGTGCGCGTCACGGCGGGGTCACTCGCACCGGTGCCGACGCGGGGCGGCGCGCCCTGGCGCTCGACCGACTCCACGCCCGGCAGGGCCACCGGGTCGATCGGGGACACGTCGTCGCGGTGGCTCTCGTTGCCGGTGAGCGGCACCAGAATGCCGTCGTGCGCCACGTCGGAGTGCAGGACCTGCTGGGTCAGCCCGGCGTAGGCCGGCGCCGTGCGCGCCAGCTCGTCGGAGAGGTCGTTGTCGTTGGCCAGACCGAGGTCCGACCCGAGGGCCGCGGCAAGCTCGGCGGCGATCATCCAGTCGGGCCAGGCGAAGCCGGGCGCCGAGAGCTTGGGACCGAGGCGGCTGACGCGCCCCTCGATGTTGGTCGTGGTGCCCGCCCGCTCGTGCGTCACCGCGCACGGCAGCACGACGTCGGCGTGGGCGTCGACCGACTCCGACGGGTGGCCCGTCACGGCGACGACGAAGTGCCCCGCCGTGAGTGCCTTCTCGGCCACGACGCGATCGGGGAAGTCGTCGAGCGGGTCGGCGCCCAGGAGGACGAGCGCGCGCACGGCCGTGGCGCCGGCACCACCCTCGTGCTCACCCGCCATGGAGGCGAGGATGTCGGCCGTCGACAGGCCGGCGGCGGCGGGCACCGAGCCCCAGGCGGCGGTGAAGCGCTGGCGGCCGGCGTCGAGGCTGACCCGGCCCGGGAGGATGCCCGGCGCCAGTCCCATGTCGAGCGCACCGAAGACGTTGCCCCGGCGCAGCGCTGGGAGGAAGGTCGCCTTGGGCAGCGCGGCGGCCAACACGCGCACTGCTTCGGCCGCCACCTCGCCCGACTCGGCATAGGAGGTCCGGCCGGCGACGATGACCACGCCCTCACCGTCGGGGCGGGCCGCCAACACGGCGCGGGCCGCCTCCATGTGATGGGTCGTCACGGCCGCGCCCTCGGGGTGCGAGCCCAAGGCGGTGATGGCGGCGGCGTCGCCGGTGACCGCACGCGCCATGAGCGGCGCGTCACCCGGACGGATGCGCAGCGTCGCCGCGGCCAGCGCGCTGAGCGCCGTGGGGGCCGGGGCGATCTCGATCAGTTGTGTGCTGCCGCCGATCACTGCCTCGCGCAGGCGCAGGAACAGCACCGGCAGCTCCTCGCGCAGGTCACCGGCCAGGGTCAGCAGCACCGGCGCGGCGCAGGCCTCGTCGATGGTGGCGCGCGGCAGGCCGAGCACGAGCTCGGCGGGCAGGCCGTCCCCCAGCTGCGCGTCGACCGAGTCGGTGCCGATGACGCCCTTGGCCAGCTTGGCCCAGGCGTAGGCGGACTCGTTGGTCAGGCGGGCCCCGCCGATGACGGCCACCGCGCCCGCACCACCGGAGCTCTTGGCAGCGGACAGGCCGGCGGCGGCGACGGCCAGGGCCTCGCCCCAGCTGACCGGCACCAGCTCGCCCTCCTTGCGGATCCGCGGCTCCACCAGGCGACCGTGCTCGAAGCGCCCGGTCTCGCGGGCCTCTCCCAGGAACTGGCCGCGGCTGGCCCCGAGGCTGACGACCTGTGACGCCGTGGCGGGGACCACGTCGACGGCCTCGTCGGCCAGCTCGGTCGGCAGCGGGCCGTTGTCGACCTCGTCGCCGTTGACCGACTCGAAGGCGAAGCGTCCCTTGTCGCACAGCCAGCCGTGGTTGACCGGGTCGGAGTCGATGCCCAGCAGCCGGGTCAGGCGGTTCTGCGACGACTGCACGGCCACCCGGCAGCCCACCGAGCAGCCGGTGCAGGTGGACTCGACCTGGTCGAGGTCCCAGGGGCGGGCAGTGAAGCGGTAGGGCGTCGCCGTCAGTGCGCCGACCGGGCAGATCTGCACGGTGTTGCCACTGAAGTACGAGGAGAAGGGCTCGGTCGGAAAGGTCGAGACCTCGACGCGGTCGCCCCGCCCGGCGAAGTCGATCTGGGCCTCGCCGGCCACGTCGGAGGCGAAGCGGGTGCAGCGGGCGCACTGAATGCAGCGCTCGCGGTCCAGCAGGACGAGGTCGGAGATGGCGATGGGCTTCTCGAAGTGGCGCTTCTCCTCGACGAAGCG
>DATBAO010000104.1:0-3466 GCA_036271495.1 Acidimicrobiales bacterium | reverse complement strand
GTCGGAGTGATCAACAGCATCTTGGTGGTGCGGATAGGTGTCGACGGGTTCATAGCCACTTTGGGTATGCAGACGGCCCTCCTCGGGCTGGCGTACGCACTATCCGGCTCACAGATCGTCTTCGGATTCTCCAGCAAGTATGAGAGCTTCATGCAGAATTCCAGTGCGGGCCTGCCGGTCGGCACATGGCTCGGGCTGCTCATCGCCGCCATTGTCTGGTACGTATTCGAGCGAACACCCTACGGCCGGTACCTGCTGTTTATCGGCGGTAATCGCGATGCAGCGCGGTTGACGGGTATCCCGGTCAATCGGAGTCGCAGCATTGCCTTCGTGGTCTGCGGGCTCCTCGCGGCGGTAGCCGGGCTGGTCATGGCTGGATCACTTGGATCGGTAGACCCGACCAGCGGCCCGTCCTATCTCCTACAGCCATACGCGGCGGTATTCCTTGGCACGACGGCCATCCAGCCCGGACGGGTCAACGTGATCGGCACCCTGCTGGGTTTGTATGTCCTCGTCGTCGGGATAACCGGCATCGAGCTCCTCGGCGTGACGGGTTGGATCACGAATGTGTTCAACGGGGTGGCACTTATCGTCGCCATCACGGTGTCAAAGATCTTGCAACGCAAGGCATAGGTCAAAGGAGCTTCGTAGATGTCCAGTGCCGGCAGAGACGACGAACCCGATCTGCCACTCGAGGGGATCAAGGTGGTCGATTTCACTCGGTTCGTTGCCGGCCCGTATGCCACCATGCTGTTGGCCGATGCCGGCGCCGAGGTGGTCAAGATCGAGCCGATCGGTGGCGAGAGCAGCCGCAGCCTGGATCCGATGTTGTCCTCCGATGACCGTGCGTTCAGTGGCTACTTCATGCGATTTGCTCGGTGGAAGCGGTCGGTCGAAGTGGACTTCTCCAGCCCGTCCGACCGCGACTTGGTCTTGGAGCTCATACGCGACGCAGACGTGCTGGTCGAGAACTTTCGACCGAATGTGATGACGAGCATGGGGTTTGGATACGAGTTTTGCCGGACGGTGAACCCCTCGCTCGTCTACTGCAGCATTTCGGGCTTCGGACACACCCCCAGCGATTACCGCGACTATCCCGCCCTGGCCATCGTGGCAGAAGCCATGGCGGGAGTGGTTGCTCGTGTCCGCAATCCCGATGAGCCTCCGGCGCGAGTCGGCGCGCCGATCGGTGATCTCTATGCCGGGGTCATGGCGGTCTCGGGGATCAACATGGCCCTGGTCCGCCAGCTCCGCTCAGGTCGCGGCAGCCACGTGGATATTTCCATGTACGACAGCATGCTCTCGCTCAACGAAAGCGCGATCTCGTTTGCTGGGATGGCTGGGGAAGAGACAATCCCCGTCGGCGATCCCACCTACACCGCGCCTTTCGGGTTCTTCCGGGCAAGCGATGGTTACGTCTGCATCGGTGTGCTCGGCGAGAGTCTCTGGTTGAAGTTCTGCGCCATCATTGATCGTCCCGATCTCGCCGAACGCGCCGACCTTCGCAGCGGGAACGAACGCTCGCGTGTTCTCGAGTCTCTGCTTCGCCCCGCCATTGAGGCTTGGTTGAGCAGCCGTACAAAGGAAGAGGCCGCCGAGACCTTGATGACCAACGGCGTTCCGGCCGCCACACTGCAAGGGGCCCTGGAGATCCTCGCCTCGCAGCAGGTGCGGGACAGGGGGATGCTGATCGACGGCGTGACGCCGAACGACCTCACCGCTCAGTTGGTCAACAGCCCGATCTTCATGACCCCGCCTGGACGCCGGTCCGACGTCGGCCAACAGGCATTCGTTGCGGCGGCGGGCCAGCACACGGCCGAAGTTGTGACCGAGCGACGTCTGGCAGCCCGGCAACGCGATGCAGTACAGGCCGAGGGGCCGGTCGCTTCAAACGGCAATGGTGTGAACGAGCGGTCTGGACGCGACCACTAGTTCCATAGACTGATGGAGTCCCATCCGGTGGTCGGCTTTCGCGGGGACCTGTTTTGGCATCGACGGAGTCCAGCGCGACCCAGGCGCTTGTGAGTCACCGAACGCGGCTGGTCGGGTACAGTCAGTGATCGTCGGCGGTCCACCAGAGTGGACCGCGCCGTGACATCGATCATGCCCATTCGTCACCGGCCAGCACCCGACACAGAGTCCGTCCGTTCCCAGCGGATTGTCACCCGCCGGCAGATTGTGGTCGGGGGCTCCCTCGCGACACTCTCGGCGCTCTTCGCTGCCTGTGGCGATTCCGACGCAAAGGCGCTGCCTGATTCGAATGGCAGGCGGGTGGCTCTCGTCTACCGCGGTGTTGCATCATGTGAGGGTTGTGCCGAGGGCGTCGGCTCCATCCTCGCTGGCCACCCCTTCTCTTTCGATGTCGTGTATTGCGGGCCGAAGGAGGCCACCGAGCTCACGGCGCAGAATCTGGACCGAGCAACCATGTACGTCCAACCCGGAGGTGGAAACGACCTTCGGCTTGCGTGGTCCCAGATGCGTCCTTATGCAGCCGACATCCGTCGCTGGGTCCGAGGCGGTGGTCATTATGTCGGAGTGTGCCTCGGCGGCTACCTGGCTGGATTCGACCCGGGTTTTGGGTTGCTTCCCGGCGACAGCATGGAGTACATCACCTCGCCCGGAGCGACCGTGCACAACATTGCCGACACCACCGTGACGGTCAATTGGCGTGGTTCCCCCCGTCAGCTCTACTTCCAGGACGGCCCTTACTTCGCTCTGGGGCCCCACGCATCCGCCAAGGTGTTGGCCACGTACGGCAACGGCCTGGTTGCCGCTGCCGTCGCCCGCTGCGGTGCCGGCAGCGTCGGCGTCGTCGGCCCGCATCCCGAGGCAGACGCGTCGTGGTATGCGGAAGTCGGGCTCGAGGCGCCCAAGGAGCCCTCTCTCGATCTCATGCGGGACCTGATCACGTCTACCCTCTCAGAGGCGCGGCATTCGTAACGGCCAACTGCGGAACCTTTGCGACCGAACAATCACAGATGTGGCTGACAGGAACTCCGTTCCAACCGAAGGGCTTGGCTGTCAGATGTCACCCTGGGCGCGGATCTGGTGGTTTCGAACCTCGAGCGGCCTGGCTCGATCTCGTGCCTTTGCGTGTGATCAACCCGATTGCTTCACAGGTGGCGGACAGGACGTGAAGCGCCGCTGATTTGTGCCTGTGGCATCCGCGAGTACGAGGCGCTGATGCGGACGGCCGATACCAGGGACGTGGTTGATCGGGTCACGTCAGCCGATCGCGTTTGCACTACCTGCGCAAGGTCGACCAGAATTCATCAATCGTGACCGTGTCGAGAAGTGTCGGACGATGAGGTCCGCTGTCCGATACGGGCGGTGGAGGCTTGCCATCGACGGGCTGTGGATCTTGGGTGTCTCCGTGGTGACATCCATGACCGCAGCGGCGATCGTATCTGCGGGACCTGCTGCAGGTGACCCGGTTTCAGACCTCAAGACCCAGGCGACCCAGATA
>DATBAO010000103.1:0-34085 GCA_036271495.1 Acidimicrobiales bacterium | reverse complement strand
GTGGAGGGGAGCTGGCCGATGGACGAGGGGTGAGCCGTCTGGTAGGCCCGCGTGGTCCGGAGCCAGGTGGCGTACGCCGTCGGGGACACCGAGCGCACGTTGAAGAACATGATGGAGTGGTACAGGCCGCAGAGCTGCGTGCACTGGCCGCGGTAGACGCCATTGTGCAGCACGTTCAGGTCGAAGCTGGTCCAGTAGCCGGGGCTGGCGTAGCGGCTGAAGTTGAACTCGGGAACGTAGAAGCCGTGCAGCACGTCGTAGGAGCGCAGGTAGATGCGCGTCGTCTTGCCCGTCGGGACCATCATCGTCGGAGCATCGGTGGTCTGGCCGATCACCTTGACGCCGTTCGGGTATTCGAACTCCCAGCCCCACTGGAAGGCGTAGACGTGGATGACGGCGCCCGGGTTGGGCTCGACCGCGGTGACTGTGTTCTCCACCACCACCGTGGCCCAGAAGAGCCCGAGGACGATCAGGATCGGCATGATCGTGTAGACGATTTCGGTGAGCGTGTGGTACTGCGTCTGCACCGGCAGCACGTCGGGATCGGCGCCTGCCCGTCGCCGGTAGCGGAAGACGGCCCAGCAGATCAGCAGGAGGGTGAAGCCGCCGACGATGATCCCGGCGATGAAGAAGCCCTGCCAGAGGTGGAAGGTGGAGCGGCCCTGCGACGTGGCGCCCTTGAAGGCCCCGAAGGTCGGCAGCTGGCAGCCGGTGAGGAGAAGCGCACCCAAAGCGACCGCCACGGCGGCCAAGCGACGGCGCGGACGCTTGGCGCTGGGAGCTGGGGTTTCAGGTGTCTCGAAAGACGGGCTGGTCAGCGACGAGTCCACTGCGCCGACACTATCGAACCCGGCAAAAAAATTGGAAATCGCAGACGGCCCGATTGATCAGTGCGGATGGCCGTGGCGTGGCGCCACCGACTCGTTGGCGGCCCAGGTGAAGACGCCTCTCGCCATGGTGGAGGTGGCCCGGGCGGCCCGAGCGGCGAAGACCTGCTGGCGCGCCCGCTGCACGCCGGGGTCGTCGGGCTGGGCCAGCCAGGCCTGCTCGGCCAGGTGTCCGGCGAGGCGCAACGCCCCTTCGGCCACCTCGGCGTCGGCGTCGGCTTCGGCGTCGGATCCGGATCCGGGAGCGGCGGCTGCCTCGGCCTGGGCCAGGAGGGCCAGGGCCCGGTCGGCCAGGGCACCGGGGCCGCCTGCGAGCGCCGCCAGCTCGGTGGCCACGGCCCGCTCCGGCGCCGGCTTCAAGGTGGCGGGGTTGCCGTCCCACCACCCGCCGTACTGGCGCCACACGGTGTGGACGATGAACTCGGGCTCGTCGTAGACGGGTTGGAGGAAGGGCCGGGCCTCGAGCGCCGCCGGCACCCGCACGCTGTGAATGGCGTCATCGAGCCGGCCGCCCGCGTTCATGACGGCCAGGGTCTGGTCGACCAGCGAGTCCAGGAGGTCGGCCGTGTCGGTGAGGGCGGTGCGGACGCGGTCGGCACCGATGACCGGGAAGCCGTGTCCGGGCAGGAGGAATTCGGCTTGCAGCGCGAGCATGCGCCGGAGGGCCTGTGCCCATTCCCTCGGGTAGCGCTGCACCTTCTGGGGATTGCCCGCGTTGGGCGAAGCCCATATGAAGAGGTCGCCACAGCACAGGGTGCGGGTGTCGGGCTGCCAGGTGACGGTGTGGTCGTCGGTCTCGCCCTTCTCGTGGCGGAGCGAGAAGCCCCGGCCGCCGACCGACAGCTCCAGCGTGTCGTGGTAGGTGCGATCGGGGTAGCGGTACTCGGTGGGCCAGTTGAGGTCGGTGAAGCCGAACTGCCGGCGGTTGATGATGGTGTTGTAGCCCGCCGTGAAGATGTAGCGGTCGAAGCGGGCGGGCAGGGCGTGGTGCGCGATGACCTCGGGGGCGGCCCAACCCTGCTCGTCAGCCTCCTGTTCCCAGACCGGGACGCCGAAGACGTGGTCTATGTGACCGTGGGAGTAGACGGCGGTATGGAGGCGGGCGGGGCTCCAGGTGCGGATGTCGTCGTGGACGATCTTGGCCAGCGGGGCGCTGCCGGTGTCGACCAGGACGAGGCCGTCCTCGGTGGCGAAGGACGACACGTTGGCGAACGACGGGCAGAAGCCGACGCCGTCGGTGATCTCGACGAAGCCGCCGATGTGATCGACGGGGTGGAAGGTCGACGTCGACAGCTCGCCGTTCCAGAGACGGTCGGCGACGGCGAGGACGTCAGATGGCATGGACCCCCCTGGGTGGAACGGGCGACGCGGCCGTCAGTGGCCGCGTCGGGTCAGGCGTCCGGCGCCTTCTCCTCGGCTGCGGGGGCCGGGTTCACAATCGTGGTCACGACGGGGGCCGGCGTGTCCGTGGCGGCCGACGTGGCAGGGGTGGCGGCGCCAGCCGCCTTGCCCTCGTCCATGCCCTTCTCGAATTGGTTCTTGGCCGAGCCGAGATTGCGCGCCAGCTTGGGGATGGCGGCACCGCCGAAGAGGAGCACGACCAAGACGATGGCCACGATGAGCAGATCGGGTCCGAAAATGTCAGCGAGCATGATGTTCTCCTTCACCTGGGTCCAAAGGTCGGTGAACTGTCTTCCAGGTTAGACCCATTCCCGGCCTGGAGTTCCGGCACACCGGTGCGTCGCCCGAGTGTGGCGTCGGGGTGACAGAAGTGTGTCGCCGGGGTATTCGGATTCAGTCGGCCAAAAGGATGCCCATTACCAGCGCGACCACGCTGGCCAGGGCTCCCACCGCTCCCCAGAAGGCCAGGCCCCGCTTCGTGGTGGCACGCTGGTGCAGCAGTACGCCCAGGCCGGCCAGGACGACCACGGCGATCTTGGCGAGGAGGACGGCCTTCCAGGCCGGGCTCATGTCGGCATAGCCCAGGGCGGTCACGTTCCAGATTCCCGTGACCACCAGGACCACGTAGGCGGGCCAGGCCAGGCGGGCGAAGGCCCGGGCCAGGGTCTTGGGGGCGTCGGGCCCCAGCCCGCGGGCTGGTCCTATGAGGCCGGTCATCACGATCTGGCCGCCGACCCACACGGCGGCGGCGAGGACGTGCAGGGTCAGACGGATGGTGAGAACGGTCGGGGCCAGCACTGCCTTGTCGCCTTCCCTTGTCGCTCGACCCTGTCCTACTTGCCCTGCCAGTTGGGCGGGCGCTTCTCGGCGAATGCGACGGGGCCCTCCATGGCGTCGGCCGAGGAGAACACCACGCCCACCGCGGCGCCGTTTATCTTCCAGCCCTCGGCCTCGGACACCTCGGCCGCCTGCTTCATGACGCTCTTGGAGTAGCGCACGGCGAGCGGCGCATTGGCGGCGATGCGCTCGGCCAGGGCGACGGCCTCTTCGAGGAGGGCGCCGGCCGGCACGACCTTGTTGACCAGCCCGAGGTCGTAGGCGCGGCGTGCGTCGATGGGATCTCCGGTCATCGCCATTTCGAGGGCGATGGCGATGGGGAGGCGCTTGGGCATGCGGATGAGGCCCCCCGCTCCTGCGATGAGGCCCCGCTTGGCCTCGGGGATGCCGAAGGTCGCATGGTCGGCGGCGACGACGAGGTCGCACGAGAGCATGATCTCGAAACCGCCGGCCAGGGCCGACCCGTTCACCGCGGCGATGATCGGCTTGGGGAAGTCCCGCTGGGTCAGGCCGCCGAAGCCGCCGCTCGCCCCCATGATGTCGCCGCCCTCGCCGCTGCTGAAGGCCTTGAGGTCCATGCCGGCGCTGAAGGCCTTCTCGCCGCTCCCGGTCACGACGACCACCGCGCACTCCGGGTCCTCGGCCAACTCGTCCATGAAGCCGGACATGGCCAGGCTCACGGGACCATTGATGGCGTTGCGCGCCTCGGGGCGGTTGATGGTGAGGATCTCGACGCGTCCCCGGCGTTCGCGCAGCACTTCGTCTGCCATTGGTGCTCCCTTCCGATGTCGCCCGCCGTCGGCCGGCGCGGTGCGCCGCTGAGGCTACCGAACCCGGTGGCGGGCCCGGTCAGAGGGGCGGCGGCTCCATCGCCTCGACGGCCGGGTCGCCGGGGGCGGCCGCCATACCGGTGGCGCCGTCGGCGTTCGCGGCGCCGGAGTGGGCCGGGTGGGACGGGTCGGCAAGGTCGGCAAGGTCGGCAAGGTCGGTTGCCGGGTCCGGTGCCGTCCCGGGTCCGGCCGCCGCGGCGGTCCCGTCGTGCACGATGCGGCCGACCAAGGCGGCGGACCAGAACTGGGTGCGCTTCGTGTAGATGGCGGTGAAGGCGAAGAGGCCGCCGATGACGGTGGCGGTGATGAACGGGGACACCGCAATGAAGGTCCCGGTCGGCAGGAGGCCGGCCAGGGTGAGGCGGGCCGAGGCCTCCACGACGAGCCCGATGCCCCACACCACCGACAGCGTGCGGAAGGTGTGGCGCCCGATCGGGAGCTCGTGCAGCTCGTCGAAGGCGGACACCTTGGCCGGATCCTTGCCGGCGGAGAGGTAGCGGCTGACGTAGAAGAAGGCCGGGCGGTCGTGCGTGAAGAGCGTGACGACGCAGGCGATGCCGAAGAGGAGCGTGAAGAAGCCGTCGCGCACCTTCAGCATGTAGTCGTTGCCGCCGAACACCGTGGACGAGATCACACCGAGCGCGAAGCCCACGAGGACTGCCGCCCCGACCACGTCGACCGTGCGCTGACGGATGAACTGCAGGAGGATCCAGCCGACCGAGAAGCAGCCGGCGACGATCAAGGCCTGTGTGTCGGTGTGCACGTGCCGGCGGACGATGAAGTAGACGCCGATCGGCAGGGCGCCGCCGAAGATGAGGCTGGGCAGGTGCTCGCGGATGGACGGGATCCCGGGCTGCCAGGACGACGGCGTGGGCGTCGGCATCCCGGTCGGCGTCCCGGGTAATTGCAGGTCCGAGGGGCTCTGGGTGCCCGCCGGTCCATCCGGGTCCATCCATTCAGGGTACTGCCGGAAAATCCGGATTTCCCCGCGTAGCATTGGTGCTGTGACCTTCGCGGCCCATGTCCTGGAGTTCTTCCTCATCGCAGCGGTCGTGGTCGTGGCCTTCCTGGTCGCCACCTTCTTCGTCGCCCGCAGCTACGTGCGCCGGCACTGGCGGCTGCTGGGCGGGCACGTGTTCGTCCGGGGCATCTTGGCCACGCTGGCGCTGTTCGGCGCCGGCCGGGAGCGCATCGCCGGGCGGGCGACGCCCGAGGACCTGAGCCAGGGCGCGACCTCGCGGGTGCGCCGGCGCCTACGGGTGGCGGTCGAGGACGCCGAGATTGCCGTCGCCCACGCCGAGTCGAAGGACGCCCCCGTGGCCGAGTTGCCGGCGGTGTGCCGCTCGCTGGCCGGCGTCGCCGACGAGCTCGATGGGCTGCTGCGTCTCGAGCGCAAGCTCCCGCCCGGCTCCAGCAAGGCGGACCTGCGCCGCCAGGTGGCCGAGGTCATCGGTGCTGCACGTGACGTGCAGGCGGCGGCCGTGCGCGCCGGGAGTGACGCCACCGAGCCGCAGGTGCGCTCGCTGGTCAGCCACGCCCGTGACGAGGTCGACATCGTCTCGACGGCGCTGGCCTCCCTGCGGTCGACGGCCCGTCCCCGCTGAGCCTCGCCGACAACGACGGCCCGCTCCGGGGCCCCGCCGCCGGCGCCGGCCACGCCGTGCGCCGTCGCCCGCTCTGCCTGGCAAGCTGAACGGATGCCGGCCGACGTCCCCTCAGACCCGCCGGCCTCGACTCCGGCCCCGGCCCGGCCCCGCCGCAAGCGACCGGCCGCCGCCGCCACCGCCCAGGCCGCCACCACCGCCCCGGCGGCCGCCGCCCAGCCGTCCAGCCTCTTCGGCGAGGGCTTCGCGATCGGCGTCGCCACGTCGGGCTACCAGGTCGAGGGCGGCTTCAACGGCGACGGCCAGCCGCACAACAATTGGGCCGCCTGGGAGGGCGCCGGTCGCGCCGCCCGGTCGGGCCTGGCCTGTGACTTCTGGCGCCACCCCGAAGAAGCCCTCGATCGGGCCGCCGCCATCGGCTGCAACGCGTTCCGCCTCTCCGTCGAGTGGGCCCGCCTGGAGCCCCAGCCCGGAGCCTTCGACGAGCGGGCGCTCGCCCGCTACGCCGAGATACTCGCCCTCTGCGCCGCCCGGGGCCTCGAGCCCATTGTCACGCTGCATCACTTCACCCACCCGTTCTGGCTCGGCGAGGAGTTCTGGCTGCGCCCCGCCTCGCCCGACGTCTTCGCCCGCCACGTGGCCCGGGTGGTGCCGGCGTTGGCCCCGTACTGCCGGCGTTGGGTCACCGTCAACGAGCCCAACATCGTCACGCTGATGGGCTGGATAGAGGGAGCGTGCCCACCCGGACGCCGCATGGCTGTCTCCGATTACTTCTGCGCGCTCGACAACCTCCTGACGGCGCACGTGCTGGCGGCCGACGTGGTGACGGGCGTGCAGCCGGACGCCGAGGTGACGGTGAACACGAGCTCGTCGTCGGTCTATGAGCACGACCGCATGTTGCTCGACCTGCTGCAGCTGCGCGAGGTGGGTGTCGATCCCGATGAGGTCGATCGCTACATCGACGAGCGGCGGACGGTGCACGACGCCGCCTTTCCGCCGCGCCACGCCGGGGAGGCGGTGATACGCCGGTTCTTCGCCGCGGTGTCGCCCTACGGCGCGGTGCGCGAGCCCAGTCGCGGCGCCGCCTGGACTCGATTGCGCGGCACGACGCGCCGGCAGGCACCCCGCCGCGTCGTCGAGGCGGTCTACGCGTCGACGCGGCCAAAGGGGATCGACGCCGTCGGCTTCGACTGGTACGACCCGGTGGCAAGCCACGCCATGCGCCTGCCGGGCCGGCGGACGCGCGAAGGCCGGCGGGACTGGTCGTTCTCGCGGGCCTACTGGGACGTGGAGTCGCACCCGGCCGCGCTGCGCGCCTGGTGCGTCACCGAGTCCGCGCTGCGGCCCGGCCTTCCGCTGTGGGTGGTGGAGAACGGCATGGCGACGCGGACGCGCAACGGGCAGGTGGTGCCGCGCGAGGACGGCATGGACCGGCCACGCTACGTGCGCGAGCACCTGGGAGCCGTCGTCGATGCCGTGGCCGCCGGTGCGCCGGTGCGCGCCTACTTCCACTGGTCGCTGATGGACAACTACGAGTGGGGCACCTACGAGCCCCGCTACGGGCTCTTCGGGGTGGACCGCAGCGACCCGGCCACGGTGCGCTACCTGGACACCGACGCCGCCGGCGACGACGCGCCGGGTGAGTTCGCCCGGGTCGTGGCCGGTCTGCGCGCCGGCGACCGCTCGGTGCTCGGCGGGCCCGGCTGATCAGGCGGCGGTATCGCCCTCCGGTGCCGACGTCTCCGACGTCTCCGACGGGCCCTCGAAGTCCTGCTTCTCCTTGCGGAAATGGCGGACGACGAGCACCACGATCACCACGACGATGAGGCCGAGCACGGCGTCGGACGCGTAGCCCGTGAACTTCTCAACGCTCTGGCCCACGAAGTAGCCGAGGAGGACGTAGAGGATGCCCCAGCACAGGCCGCCGGCGGCGTTGGCCACCAGGAAGGTCCGGTAGTGCATGGAGGACAGGCCGGCCAGGCCCGGGACGACGGCCCGCAGGAAAGCGGAGAAGCGGGCCACGAACACCGCGACGGGGCCGCGGCGGTTGAGTTGGTCCAGCGCCGTGTTGATGCCCTTCTGCCGTTTGCGGAGCGGCCCCAGCTGCAGCAACTGGGGCCCCCACCGCTCGCCGATGGCGTAGCCCACCGAGTCGCCCACGATGGCGCACCCGACGACGACCGCGGTGATGGCGGTGAGGTCGACCCCGCCCTTGGACGCCAGCACGCCGCCGAGGATGGCGGCCGTCTCGCCCGGGAAGACGAATCCGAGCATCACGGCCGCCTCGGCGAAGACGAGGAGGCCGACGAGGACGTACGCGGGCCAGCCGTGCAGCGAGAGCAGCGGTTGCAGCAGGCGGTCGATCACGCCGGGCGCCCCCCTGGCGGCACGGCGTCCGTCAGTTCACGGCGCGCAGGGTGTACTCGCGCGGGGTGAGCTGGCGCCAGCGGTCGTCCACCTGCGCCATGAAGGCCTCGCCCTGGACGAGATGCGTGAGGATGTCCGTCTGCCCCTGGGGCCGGGCCAGCATCCAGCTGTGGCCGCCGGGCACCCACAGCACCGGGGAGCGCGCAATGGAGGCGAACTCGAGCGCGGTGGCGCCGGGCGTGATGCGGTCGAAGCAGCCCCACTCGTTGAGGATCGGGATCTCCTGGGCCGCCAGGTGCCGCACCTCGCTGCGCTGGTCGACGCCCATGAGCATGCTGCCGACCGGCATCGTCTGCGTCATGGCGCGGATGTTCTGGCGCATGTCGGGCAGCACGGCCCGCACCGTCGAGTACATGCGACCGATGAAGAGGTCGGGCAGGTCGAAGACGACGGCGGCGACCATGTCGACCATGGGCGTGACGTCGGGGAGGAACGGGGAGAGCAACGTCGGGAGGATGCCCCGCCGTTCCTTCCAGCTGGGCGTGCTCACGCCGTCGCGGTAGATCAGCCCGAGGGTCCGCCGTGGGTGGTCGTGCGCGAACTGCACGGCGACGGCGCCACCCATGGAGTGCCCGAGGAGGACCACCGGCCCGGCGTCGACCTTGTGCACGATGGCCATCACCTGGTTGGCCAGGTTCTCCATGGAGACGTCCGACCAGTCGAGCGGGTCGCTGCCGCCGAACCCCGGCAGGCTCGGGTTGATGACCCGCCAGCCCAGTTGCTCGGCCAGCCGGGCGCTCTCGCGCCAGTACATGCCCCCGCCGGCGAAGTAGCCGTGGATGTTGACGGCCCAGATGGGCGGCGAGCCGGGGCCGTCGGGCCCGTAGGCGTCCACGTTGTCGGAGACGGCGAAGCGGAGGCGCCGGCCCTCCACCATCATCGAACTGGGGACCATCCGGATGGTCGGGCTCTTGCGGATTTTGCGTTCGTACTGGTCCCGCACCACCCCGAGGCCGTGCGGGGCGCGGCCGGCGTCGACCAGCTGGACCGGGGAGGGGCCGTCGGAGGCGGCGACGATGGCCCCCGAAATCTGCAGGGAGTCGTCAGGGGGCGGCGTCGCCTTGGATCTGAAAAACCGAACCGCCATGCGCACTCCAGTCCCGCGCCCACCTGGCGCGACAACCCACCCCTACCGCAATTTCCTGCCTGCCACGGTATCCGACCGCCGCCGCAATCCCGCGCTCGCGCGTGCAACGGGGCCTGAGGGCTGCGACGATGGGCGGATGAACGCTGACATCGTCATCCGGGGAGGAACCGTGGTGGACGGCACCGGGACTCCCGGCAGCCGCGCCGACGTCGCCATCACGGGCGGCCGCATCAGCGACATCGGGACCAACCTGCAGGGCGATCGCGTGCTCGATGCCTCCGGCCAGGTGGTCAGCCCCGGCTTCGTCGACATCCACACCCACTACGACGCGCAGGTCTTCTGGGACCCGAGCCTCACGCCGTCCTCCTTCCACGGGGTGACCTCCGTCGTGGCGGGCAACTGCGGCTTCTCCATCGCGCCGATACGGGCAGACGGCGTCCCCCTGCTGGCCCGCACCCTCCAGCACGTGGAGGACATGAGCTTCGACACCCTTGCCGCCGGAGTGCCCTGGGGCGAGTTCGAGACGTTCCCGCAGTATCTCGATGCGGTCGAGTCACACGGCACAGCTCTCAACTTCGGGTGTTACGTCGGCCACACCGCGGTGCGGCTCTACGTCATGGGCGAGGACGCCTACGAGCGCCCGGCCACCGAGGACGAGATCGCGCTGATGCAGGCCGTGGTGGCCGACGCCATGGCGGGTGGGGCGGCCGGGTTCGCCTCCAGCGCCTCGCCGACGCACAACGGGGACAGCGGCCGGCCCGTGCCGTCACGGGTCGCCGACCTGGCCGAGCTGCGGGCGCTGCTCGAGCCGGTCAAGCAGTGCGGCCGCGGCGTCGTGGCCCTGCTGCCCGGTGGCGTGTTCTCCAACGAGGAGGTCTTCCGCCTCCAGCGCGAGGTCGGTCGTCCGTTCACATGGACCGCCCTGCTCACGGTGAAGGGCTACCCGTACCACGAGAAGGTGGTGGCGGAGCACGACGCGGCCTGGGCCGACGGGGTCGAGGTCTGGCCCCAGGTGTCCTGCCGGCCGCTGGTGTTCCAGATGAACCTGTCCGAGCCGTTCACGCTCAACATGCGCCCGACCTTCGCCGCGCTGATGGGCAAGACGAAGGCCGAGCGCCTGGCCGCCTACCGAGACCCGGCGTGGCGGGCGACGGCGTGGGACGACGTCAGCGGGAAGGCCGGCGGGTTCCCGCTCAACTGGGCCGCCATTTCGGTGGCCGAGTCGCGCAGCCACCCCGAGCTGGCCGACCACCCGGTCGCCGTGCTGGCCGAAGAGCGCGGCTGCACGCCGCTCGACGTCATGCTCGACGTCTCGCTCGACGACGACCTGCAGGCGCGCTTCTGGTCGGTGCTGGCCAACGACGACCCCGACGCCATCGCCTGGTTGCTGCCGCGTGACAACGTGCTGCTCGGCCTGGCCGACTCCGGGGCCCACGTCTCCCAGCTGTGCGACGCCTGCTTCTCGACCGACCTCCTGGGCAACTGGGTGCGCGACCGGGGCGTGATGCCGCTGGAGCGGGCCATCCACAAGCTGACCGGCGAGCCGGCGGGTGTCTACGGTCTGACGGACCGGGGGACGGTGGAGGTGGGCAAGGCGGCCGATCTGTGTGTCTTCGACGCCGAGACGGTGGGCCCGGGCCCCTTGCGGCGGGTGCGGGACTTTCCGGCCGACGGCGAACGCCTGACCGCGGACGCTCCGGTGGGGATGACCCACACGCTGGTGAACGGCGTGCCCATCCGGGTCGACGGCGCCTCCGACGAAGAGGGCCTGGCCGCCCGCCCCGGCACCGTGCTGCGCACCTGAGCGACTGCGCCCAGTTGGATGGGCGGCACCGTGCCATCGCCTCGACCGACGCCGCAACGCCGCCGCAACGCCGCAACGCCGCAAACAGTGTTCCAACTCTGAAAAGGACGACAGCATGAGACTTCGCGTCGAACGGATTCTGTGTGACAACCCCGACTGCGTGATGTACGTCGACGAGCTCGTGCGCGAGGAGTCCTCCGAAGGAGACGTCGACGTCGTGCTGGTCGAGCACATCGTGTCGATCGGCTGGACACGCGTCGACGGCAAGGACTTCTGCCCGACGTGCCATGACTGAGCCCCGCCGGAACTAGGCCCGGCGGAAGGAGGCGGCGAGCGCCCGCCGCCTAGGTGACGTCGCGGCGGAAGGTCGTGAAGTAGCCGAGGGCGAGCGGCCCGAGGCCCCAGGCCAGCAGGACGAGTCCGCCCTGCCACCAATCGAGGAGGCGGATGCCGTCGGCACCGTTCCCGCCGCCTCCGCCCCCGCCGCCGAAGCCCCGGGCGATGTCGCCGGCCAGCGCGGCGCCGGCGCCGTTGGGCAGCCAGTTCAGGTCGTAGTGGAAGATGGCTTTGGCCAGGGCGATGAGGATGCCCTCCAGGATCAGCGTGCCGCCGATCGTCAGCAGGATGGCGGCCACCTGGTTCTTGACCAGGGTGCCGAAGCCCAGGCCGAACAAGCCGAGCAGGACGGCGGAGGCGAGCAGGCCCGGGATGACGGCCCCGATCTGATCGGTGACCTGCGAGGTCATCCCGCCGAGCGCCGCGTTCCACGGCAGCGCCACGGCGGCCACGACCACCAGGCCGAGGAGCGCGATGAAGATGGACCAGAGCGCCACGGCGATGACCTTGGCCGCCAGGAGCCGGCTGCGCACCGGGACCAGGACGAGCGACGTCGTGATGGTCTTCTGGCGGTACTCGCTGGTGATGCACAGCACGCCGATGATCGGGGCCAGGACCTCGATCCCGAAGAAGCCGGCGCCCAAGAGGCGGCGGCGCTGGCTGAGCGACGAGACGTACGAGAAGGTGTGACCCGGGAAGCCGCCGGCGGACGCGAAGACGATCAGGATGCCGAGGGCCGTCAAGGGGAGAGCCAGGCCGAACGTGACCCAGACGCCGGGCATGGTCCGCATCTTGAGGAGCTCGGCACGGAGGGCCTTGATCACGTTGTCGACCCCGACGTCGGCCCCGACCCCGTACCTGACCCCGACCCCGACCCCGCCACGTCGCCGAAGCCGAGCCCGGCCGTCAGCGACAAGAAGACGGACTCGAGGTCGCCGCCCTCTTGGGTGAGCTCATAGATGACCACCTGGTTGGTGGCCAGCAGCGGCCCGATCTGCTCGGGCGTCACGCCGTCCATGGCCACCTCGTCGTGGGTCAGGCGGCGGAAGGCGATGCCGGCCTGGGTGAGGACGCCGGCGAGGCGGTCGGCCTCCGGGGTCCGGGCGCGCATGACCATGCCGCTGATGCCGGCGGTGATCTGGTCCAGGGTGCCCTGGGCCTTGAGCTGCCCGAACGAGACGATGATGGCGTTGTCGATGGTCTGGGCCATTTCTGAGAGGAGATGCGACGAGACCAGGACGGTGCGGCCCTCGCCGGCCAGGTAGCGCATGAAGTCCCTGAGCCAGGCGATGCCCTGGGGGTCGAGGCCGTTGGAGGGCTCGTCGAGGATCAGGACATCGGGGTCGCCGATGAGGGCGGTGGCCAGTTCGAGCCGCTGGCGCATCCCCATGGAGAAGCCGCCGATCTTGCGCTTGGCGTCGCCGCTCAGCCCGACCAGGCCGAGCACCTCATCGGCGCGCTTCTCGTCATGGCCCCCGGCGCGGGCCGCCATGCGCAGATGGGTGCGGGCACGGCGCGCAGGATGGAAACTGGTGGCCTCCAGGACGGCGCCGACACTCGAGGTCGGGTTGGCCAGGTCCTGGTACTTCTGGCCGGCAATGGTGGCGGTGCCCGCCGAGGGGTGCACCAGGCCGAGCAGCATGCGCAACGTCGTCGTCTTGCCCGAGCCGTTCGGTCCGAGGAAGCCGGTGACGCGCCCGGGCTCGACGGTGAAGGAGAGGTCGTCTACGGCCAGCACCGGGCCGAAGTGCTTGGACAGCCCGTTGATCTCTATGGGGAGGCCGCGGGTGGTGGCGCCTGGCGCGGTCATCCGGGCGACCCTAGCGCGGGCATTCTCGCTGGTTTGGTCAACCGACGGTGGCGAGGCGCCGACGGAAGATGCAGGTCAGGACGTCAGGCGGGCGTGCGGCGCTCGACGAGCTGATCGGGCAACAGCAGTCGTACCGACACCGCCAGCTCGTCATAGACGCGCGCCATGGTCGACCACCCGTTGACCCAGCCGACGAGGGCGGAGTACCAGACGTGGCCGATCATGCGGGCCCGGTCGGCGAAGTCGGGGACGTCCCGCTCGCCGATGGCGCGGGAGATGATCCCCTCCATCAGCAACGTGATCTGCTGCTGGCAGCCGACGGCCGCCGGGTCCGGGGAGGACAACGAGGTGAACACCGCCGTGACCAACTTGGGTTGGCGGCCCATGGCGCGCAGGGCGCGGTCCAAGACGTCGAGGACACGGTCGGCTGGATGCTCGCCCCGGGGCGGGTGCTGACCGATCCGCGCATCGAGCAGTTCGACCCAGTGCACGAGCGTTGCGGCCAGGAGATGGTCCTTGCTGGTGAAGTAGCGGTAGACCGTGCCCATGGCGACGTCGGCCCGGGCGGCGACATCGCGCATCTGCACCGCCTCGTAGCCGCCCTCGAGCCCCAACGCCATGGCCGCGTCGATCACG
This sequence comes from Acidimicrobiales bacterium, assembly GCA_036271495.1. GTDB lineage: Bacteria > Actinomycetota > Acidimicrobiia > Acidimicrobiales > RAAP-2 > Bog-473. The sequence continues at coordinate 20,426 of DATBAO010000103.1, read as the reverse complement.
CGCTGGCGCCTGGCCTGCTGCGCGCGGGTGAGCGGGCGGGTCAGCGTCTGCTCCATGCCCGACAGCGTATCCGCACCGCCACCTGGGTCTTCTGGGGCGTTGCCGGTACGCTGGGCCGCCATGGCAGGACGAAGCGGAAGCCTCGGGCATGAAGCAACCGTCGTCGACCTCGACGCCTATGCCGAGCAGGCCGAGCAGGCCGAGCAGGCCGAGCAGGCCGAGCAGGTGGCGACGACGGATGGCCGGGTCCCCGGCGAACGGGGGCGCCTCACCCGTCAGCGTCTGCTCGATGCCACAGTCGAGCTCCTGGCCACCACCTCGTGGCGGTCCGTCAAGGTCACCGACATCGCCCGGCAGGCCCAGACCTCGCCGGCGACCTTCTATCAGTACTTCGCCAACGTGGAGCAGGCGATCCAGGTGCTGGCCGAGGGCATGGTGGACCAGGCGGGCCAGCTGGCCGACCTGGTCGACGGGGACTGGTCCGAGGCGGGCAGCTGGGACACCGCGCTGATGGTGACGGAGGGCTTCCTCGGCTATTGGGAGGACAACCGGGCCGTCTTCCGGGTGGTCGACCTGGCCACCGAGGAGGGCGAGGGGCAGCTGCGGGGCATCCGGGTCCGGGCACTCAACGCGGTGACCGTGGCCCTGGCCCAGGTGATCGCCACGGCGTCGCCCTCACCCGAGGGTGGGCCGACGGGCGCCACCTGCTCGCCGGCCGGCGTCGACCCGATGGCCGTGGCCGGGACGTTGGTGGCGATGTTCGCCAGCGTGTCGGCCCACCGCTACGGGTTCGAGTTCTGGGGGATCCGGACGCGCAACTTGATCGACACCCAGGCGCGGACCCTGCACTGGGCCGTCACCGGACGCGAAGCGCCTCCGGCCGACATCCCGACCCGGGAGCGCACCCGGCCCCGTACCGGACCGGTGCTGGGCGGGAACACGGCCCGGCGAGGAACCGCCGCCACGACCTGACTGCGGGCCCATGGCCAGTCCAGGGCCACGTCCGGCGGCCAGGGCCGGCCTACTTCATCGCCACCGGGTTGAGGGGTGTCCCGAGCCCGTAGGTCAATGGCAGCGGCGTGGCGTCGAGCAGGAAGCTGTAGCGCCCGTCGCTGGCACAGTCCTCGGCCAACGCATCGAGCACCCAGTTCTGGCCCTGGGTCAGCCCCATCTCGACCAGGTGCAACAGATGGACGGGCAGGTAGGCGTCCTCGTACTGGCTCGGGTACACCTCGAAGACCAACGTGTCGGTCGCCACCGCCGCGACGTCGTGGCGATGGAACCACTCGGCCGTCTCGATGGTCAGGCCCGGCGAGGGCCAGGTGTAGGCGACCAGGTCCCGCGACTCCGGCCGGAGATGCACCATCTGCCCGGTGCGCACCAGCACGATGTCGCCCGGCTCCAGTGTCACGCCGGCCAGCCCCAGAGCCGCATCGAGGTCGTCGGGGGTGATGGGGTAGCCCGGCTCGAGCACGTCGCGTCCCAAGGCACGGGCCACGTCCAACAGGACACCCCGGCTGACAAGCGAGCCAACCCGCCCGATGCCGCAGCGAGCCGCCCCGTCCGCCGAGACCGTCCCCGCAGCGAAGCCGTTATAGATGACCCCGCCGTAGCTGGCGTGGGCCAGGGCGTCCCAGTGGGTGGCGCACTGCGTGGCCAGCGTGAGGACGTCCTCGCTGAAGCAGACCCACTCGGGTTGGTCCTCCACGACCGGCTGGTTCACCTGGACCATGGTTCGGGTCGGGTTGACCCGCCCCTCGACGAAGCCCAACTGGATCCCCTCTGCCTCCGACAAGGGCAGTCCCAGGGCGAACACCCGTCCCGAGACCACCGCGGCCGCCCCCCGCCGCCGGGCGGCGTCGTCGACCAGGTTGAGGGTGCCGATCTCGTCGTCGGGCCCCCATCGCCCCCAGTTGCGCACCCGGGCGGCCATGTCGGTGAACACGGGAGGAACCGCCACGCGCGCACCTTACCGCCGGGCCCGCCCGCCGGGCCCCGGTTGTCCCCAACGGGGTGGGGGGCGATACTGAACGGGCGAACCAGTGAGCAGTTCGCGCAACCTCAGGGAGGGATTGCCAATGACGACGGTGCGCGCAGCGGTCTGCACGGGACTGAACGAGCCCTGGAAGACCGAAGAGATCGAGATCGACCCTCCGGGCAACCGCGAGGTCCGGGTGAAGATGGTCTGGTCGGGCATGTGCCACTCCGACGAGCACCTGCGCAACGGCGACATCAGCCAGACGCCAGAGGTCCTCGAGATGATGGGCGTGAAGTCCATGTTCCCTGTCGTCGGCGGCCACGAGGGCTCCGCCATCGTCACCGAGGTCGGGACCAATGTGACGCAGGTTTCCGAGGGCGACCACGTCGCCGTGTCGTTCATACCCTCTTGTGGGACGTGTCACTGGTGTGCCTCCGGACGACAGAACCTGTTCGATCTCGGGATGATGACGTTGGCGGGCGGCATGATCAGCGACGGCACCTACCGCTACCACCTGGCGGGCGAGAACTTGAACCGCATGGCCCAGCTCGGCACGTTCGCCGACGAGATGGTGGTGCACGAGAACTCGCTCGTGAAGATCAACCCGTGGGACAACATGAAGGCGGCCGCGCTCATCAGCTGCGGCATCGCGACGGGCTTCGGCTCCGCGGTGGACCGGGCCAAGGTGAAGCCGGGAGAGACCGTCGTGGTCGTGGGTGTCGGCGGTGTCGGCTCCGGCGCCATTCAGGGCGCGCGCATCGCGGGGGCGCGCACGATCATCGCGGTGGACCCGGTGCAGTTCAAGCTGGACAAGGCGCGGGAGGTCGGGGCGACGCACACGGCGCCGACACTGCTCGACGCACAGATGATGCTGCCCGAGCTGACCATGGGTCGCAACGCCGACGTCGTCATCCTGACGCCGGGTGTGCTCAAGGGCGAGCTGATCGCGGGCGCCTGTGCCCTCGGGTCCAAGGACGCCCGGATCGTCGTGACGGCGATCGCGCCTTTCGACCAGATGGACGTGCAGCTCAACCTGTTCAACCTGGCCATGTTCAACCAGGCGCTCTTGGGCACGGTGTTCGGCTCGCAGAGCCCGCGGGTCCAGGTGCCGAACCTGCTCAACCTCTTCGAGGCCGGCGAGCTGATGATCGACGAGATCATCACGCAGGAGTACACACTCGACCAGGTGCAGCAGGGTTACGAGGACCAGGCGGCGGGCACCATCGTGCGTGGCGTCGTCAAGTTCGACAGCTGATCACGACGCGGCGCTGACCACGACGCGGCGCTGAGCCGCGACGCGGCGCTGATCACGACGCGGCGCTGTGGGCGCCAGTGCGCCGTCACCCGCGCCATGGTGGTCAACCGAGGTGTCGGCTGAACCCCTCGGGGATCACGAGGTCGTCGGGGCTGAGGTCGTGGATGGACGCGTGCCCGAGCCCGAGGAGGGCGGACTCCATGCCGCTGCGCATGATGTCGAGCACGTTCTCTACGCCCGCTTGCCCGTTCGCCGCCAGTCCCCACAGTGAGGCGCGGCCGATCATGACCGCCTTGGCCCCGAGCGCCAGCGCTTTGACGGCGTCGCCGCCGCGCCGGATGCCGCCGTCGAGGAGCACGTCGATCTCTTCACCGACGGCCGCAGCCACGGCAGGGAGAGCCCGGATGGTGGCGGGAGTCCCGTCGAGATTGTTGCCGCCGTGGTTCGACACCGAAATCGCGCTGACGCCTGCGTCCACGGCGCGCTTGGCGTCATCGACCCGGCTCACGCCCTTCAGCATGAAGGCCCCGCCCCACTGCTCGCGCAGCCAGGCCACGTCGTCCCAGCTCGGCGGCGGCGTGCCCATCCATTCGCCGTAGGCGCCGAAGAAGGTCGGGCCCGTTTGGCCCTTCGCCACCATGTTCGGCGTCGTCAGGTCGGGCCACTTGCCCGTGCGGGCGAAGGAGAGCAACCAGCGCGGGTGGGCGAGCGCTTCGGGGGCGAAGCGGGCCATCGCCCGCAGGTCGACTTTTTCCGGAATGGTGGGGCTGCCCCAATCGCGGCCGTGCGAAAACGACCAGTCCAACGTCGCGATGAGGCCGACCGCACCGGCGGCCCGGGCCCGTTCGACCCGGGCGGCGATGTCGTCACGCGACCCGATCCAGTAGATCTGGAAGAACGTCTGCGGGTTGGCCGCCACGACGTCCTCGACCGGCATGCTGGCGAACGAGCTGAGGCCCATGGCGGTGCCGCGGGCGGCCGCCGCCGTCGCCATGGCGACCTCACCACCGGGGTGGACGGCCTGGACGCCCGTCGGGGAGATGAGGACGGGGAAGGAGATCTCCTGGCCCATGACCTTGGTGGTCAGGTCCCGGCTCTGGGCCAGGCCGGCCACGTGGGGGGCGAAGCCCAGCTCCGAGTAGGCGGTGATGTTGTCCTCGATCGTCAGGCCCCGCTCGGAGCCGGCGATCAATGCGCCGTAGACAGACTTGGGCAGGCGTTTCTTGGCCCGCCGCTGCGCTTCCGCCACTGTCTCGAACCACTTGTTTGCCATCGCGACCTCTCCTGCCGGCTGACGTCCCCGCACCCCCTGAAGGTGCAGCAAGGACCGAAAGACTCTACGCGCCTGGTTGTGGACGCCCCACCCGGGCATCCAGGCCGGGCCCCGGCCTAGGGTCGGCCGCATGTCCGGATCCGAGCCGACCTCCCTCACCGCCGAACAGAAGGCCGCCCGTGCCGGCAGCTTTGGTGGCGCGGCATCCCTCTACGAGCGCTACCGGCCGGGCCCGCCCGCGGTGGCGGTGGACTGGGTCCTACCCGAACGGGTGCGGACGGTCGTCGACCTGGGCGCCGGCACCGGCGCCCTGACCCGCTTGTTGATCGGGCGGGCCGACGAGGTCGTTGCCGTGGAGCCCGACGACCGCATGCGGGCGGTGCTTGCCGAGTCGGTGCCCGGCGCCCGAGCGTTGGCCGGCCGCGGCGAGGCGATCCCGCTGCCCGACGGCAGCGTCGATGCCGTGATGGCGTCGTCTTCGTGGCACTGGATGGACCCCGTCCCCACGCTGCTCGAGGTCGGGCGGGTCCTCGCGCCCGGTGGCACGCTGGCCACGGTCTGGTCGGGGCCCGACCCGGACACGGGCCTCATCGCCCAGGCGCAGGAACTCCTGAGCGGTGGCGAGGCAGCCGACGCCGCAGGCATCGACGGCCAGAGCCAGTCCGAGCTGTCTGCGGCGCTGAACGACGGCAACGCACTGCCCCAGACGCTCGAGATCCCGCCGGGGGTTCCCTTCGACCAGCCCGAACAGACGGTGTTCACCTGGGACGTGGCGCTGAATGCGGATGAGTTGATCGGGCTGTTGGGCACCTTCAGCTGGGTCATCCTCATGGAGGACCAGGCCAGGGAGCGGCTGTTCGAGACAGCGCGGCGTGTCCTGCCCGACGCGCTCGGCGTCTCGGGCGACGTGACCGTCGACATCGGGTACCGGGCCGCGGTGTTCAAGGCACGCCGCAACGCCTGACCACGTCCGGGCGGGTTCCTACGATTGACCCGTGCCGACGGAACTCCGACCTGCAAGCGAAGATGACATCGAGGGTGTGCTGGCCTTCTGGCGGGATGCGGCCGAGCCGACGTCGACCGATTCGACCGGAGCGCTGGTGGGCCTCGTCCGGCGTGACCCTGGTGCCCTCATCGTGGCTGAGGCCGACGGCGGCGTTGTGGGCACCGTGATCGCCGGTTGGGACGGCTGGCGGGGGTCCATCTACCGGTTGGCCGTCGGGCCGGACCAGCGTCGCCGCGGGCTCGGGCAGGCGTTGCTGCAGGCGGCCGAGGATCGCCTGACCGCGCTCGGCGGCCGTCGCCTGCACGCCATCGTCGTCGAGTCCAACGACAACGCCGTGGCCTTCTGGACGGCGAGCGACTGGGAGCACCAAGCCGGGCAGCTGCGTTTCGCCAAGGGTTAGACGCTCGGGTCGGGCACGGCCGCCGCTGCCGCCGCGGCCGCCGCCGCTGCTGCTGCTGCCGGCTGTAAGGAGTCGCGCAACGCCGGCGAGGACCACACGCGGGAGCGCCAGGCGATGCGGGGGATGAGCGGGACGAGCGTCCGCTCCCGGGCGCAGCCCACCCAGACCCCGGTGCCGTACGCGACGTCGTCGGCCACGTGGGTGGCGACGGCGCGCAGGGGGTCGATGGCCTGGCGGTCACCGCCCCACTCGCCCAGGGCGGGGACGATGAGCGCCAGCGCCGACGCGAGGCGGGTGCGCCGGAAGGCCAGCCCGAGCACGAGCGCGGGGGACCACGCCCGCGTCAACGAGGCGAGTGCAGGGAGCGCGGCGCGCGCCGTGCCGCCCCCCGCAATATGCGTGGCGACACCGACGGGGTCGCGTACAAGGCCGCGCAGGCGGCGGGCCAGCAGGGCGATAGAGGCCGAGAGCGCCAGCAGCGCGAGGACCGGCCGGCGTTTCAACAGCAGGGCCCACACCGCCACTGACCAGGCGGACAGATGGACGGGGGCCACGGCCGTCCCGTGGCGTCGGCTCAGTGGCGCCGCCGTGGTCCCGTAAAACGTCCTGCGGGCCAGGAACGCGCCCAACGTGGGCGGACCGTCGTGGGCGACGGTGCTCGCAGGCACATAGCGCACGTCCCAGCCCGCTTCGTCCAACCGCCAGACAAGGTCGACGTCCTCACCGCCGCGGAGCTCGGGATCGAAGAGGTCGGGGCCGTCTGCCACGCCAACACGGACCACCAGTGCCGCGCTGGGGACAAAGGGGATGCGACTCCCGGGTCGGACGAGGCCCTCCTGGGTGCCGCGATCGAGTGAGGCGCGGGCCGCCTCTGAATGGGCGAAACCGTCCGTCCCCACGATGCGCGGCGCTGCCGCCGCCACCAGAGGGTCGTCGAAATGGCCCAGCAGCGGCTTTAGCCACCCTGCACCGGGCACACAGTCCGAGTCCACGAACGCGACGAGCGAACTGAGCACGGCAGCCAATCCCGCGTTGCGGGCGCCCGCCGGGCCGGCGTTGGTGGGCAACCCCACGAACCGGGCGCCGTGGCGCTCCGCAATCTCCTTGGTCGCTCCGGCGTCGGTCGACGCGTCGTCGACCACGACGCAGGCCAGTCCCCCCAGCGCCCCGAGCAGCCGGTCCAGCTGGGCCGGCCGATCTCGCACGGGGACGACGACCGTGACGTCGCCTGGGCCGAGCGTGCTGCCGACGGGACGTGGCACGAACGCCCCGGAGGACACCAGTCGCCTAGCCAGCATCTGGGCGGGCCGCCGCGTCCCGACCGCGGCGCCGGTCTTCCAGCGCTCGACCAGCCGTTGGGCCCGGTCGGAAATGCGGAACAGGCGGAGCGGGCTGCCCCCGAGGAGCACCGTGCCGCGGTCGAATTCCTGCGTTGCCGCGTCCTCGATCAGGGCGAAGGACCCGGGCAACGGGGTCGTGGCCCGGGGCGGCGCCGGACGCAGCGGCGAAGGCATCACGGGTGCGCTGGGCTGGGCCACCGTTCAATCTTGGCAGTCCGGGGCCGGGGATAGGCTGGGCCCGTGCCCAGAGGAGGTCGGGATGCTGGTTGAGGACCAAGACACTCAGGACGTCGAGGAGCTCTCGGACGAAGATGTCGACGAGCTGCTGGTCGAAGAGGTCTCCATCGACGGGATGTGCGGCGTCTATTGAGCGTGACCGAGGCGCAGCCCGCAGCGGCAGCGGCAGCGGCAGCTGCATCGTCCGCGTTCGCAGTCGAGCAGGCGTGGCAGCTCAACCCGCAGGTCGCGTTGCGCGACGAGTCGTTCGGGGCACTGGCGTACCACTACGGCAATCGCCGGCTCGTCTTCTTGAAGTCGCGCACCCTCGTCGCGCTCGTGTCGTCGTTGCAGGACTACCCAAGCGCCGCCGAGGCCATTGCGGCCGTGGTGCCCGAAGGTCAGCAGGACTCCTACCGTCGGGCCTTGGCCCGGCTTGCCGCCTCGGAGGTGATCGGTGTCCGCTGACACCGCGCCGCTGCCGCTGAAGGAGCAGTTCAGCCGGGGGCTCGATGCACCTATCTGCCTCACCTGGGAGCTGACCTACGCCTGCAATCTCGCCTGCGTGCACTGCCTCAGCTCGTCGGGCCGCCGCGACCCCAATGAGCTGACTCCGGCCGAGGCCCGCGGCATCGTCGACGCCATGGTCGACATGAAGGTCTTCTACGTCAACATCGGCGGGGGCGAGCCCATGCTGCGCCCCGACTTCTTCGACCTCGTCTCCTACGCCGTCGATCGCCAGGTGGGCGTGAAGTTCTCGACCAATGGCACCCGGCTCAACGCCGAGCGGGCCCGGCAGCTGGCGGCGCTCGACTACCTCGACGTCCAGATCAGCATTGACGGTGCCACCGCCGCCAGCAACGATGCCGTGCGCGGCGAGGGTTCTTTTGCCGCCGCCCGCGCCGCCATGGACAATTTGGCCGCCGCCGACTTCGGGCAATTCAAGATCAGCGTGGTGATCACCCGCCAGAATGTCGAGGAACTCGACGCGCTGGCGGCCATCGCCGACTCGTATGGCGCCCAGCTGCGCCTGACCCGCCTCCGTCCCTCGGGCCGCGCCGTCGACACCTGGGACGCGCTCCACCCGACAGCCGAGCAGCAGCGCACGCTCTATCACTGGCTGATCGAGCGCCCCGGCGTGCTGACCGGCGACTCCTTCTTCCACCTTTCGGCCCTGGGCCAGCCGCTCGACGGGCTGAACCTCTGTGGGGCTGGCCGCGTTGTCTGCCTCATCGATCCCGTCGGTGACGTCTACGCCTGCCCCTTCGTCATCGACAGCCAATTCCTGGCCGGCAACGTGCGCGACCCCGGGGGCTTCCCAGCCGTGTGGCGGGAGTCGGCGCTGTTCACGTCGCTGCGCGAGCCGCAGAGCGCCGGCGCCTGCGCGTCCTGCGGCTCCTTCGATGCCTGCCAGGGCGGCTGCATGGCGGCCAAGTTCTTCACCGGGCTGCCGCTCGACGGCCCCGACCCAGAATGCGTGCACGGCCACGGCGAGACGGCGCTCGCGGCATTGGCCGAGAGGCCACAGTCGGCGCTCGGCCACTCCAAGATCGGGCGGGACGGGACTCCGATCCCCGTCCCCACCCCCGTTCGGTTTCGCTCGCCGGCTCGTACCTGACGGCGTGGAGCTCGCCGACGCCACCTGGCCCCAGGTGGAGGCGACCGGGGCACGCACGGTGCTGACGGTCCCGCTGGGCTCGCTCGAGCAGCACGGCCCGCACCTCCCGCTCGACACCGACAGCCGTATCGCCGGCGCCCTGGCCTCGGGACTGGCGGACCGGTGCGCCGCCGTCACCGTGGCGCCCACCGTTCCCTACGGGGCCAGCGGGGAGCACGCGGGCTTCCCGGGCACGCTCCTCATGGGCCTTGACGTCCTGGCCGACCTGCTGGTCGAGCTCGTGCGGTCCTCCCGCGGGTCCTTTGCCGGCGTCGTCTTCGTCAACGCCCACGGAGGCAACGAGGAAGCCCTCGTGGCCGTCGAGCAGCGGTGCGCCACCGAAGGCGATGACGTCCTGGTGTGGCGCGCCATGACCCCGGGCGGTGACGCGCACGCCGGCCGGACCGAGACCTCGTTGCTGCTGGCGATCGACCCCACTGCGGTCCGCCTCGACAGGGCCGAGCCGGGCCGCACCGAACCCATCGCGACGTTGCTGCCGCGTTTACGCGCCGAGGGGGTTCGACCGGTATCGTCCAACGGCGTGCTGGGTGATCCGACAGGTGCGACCGCTGAAGAGGGACGGACGCTGCTCGACGACCTGGTGCAGGGCCTGACCGCGGCCGTGTCGGCACGCTGGTCGCCCTCGTGAGTCCCGCCGCGGTCGTCACCGGAGCCGGGCGGGGGATGGGCGCCGCCACTGTCGATGCGCTCGTGGCCGCAGGATGGAACGTGGTGGCGGTGGACCGGTCCGCCGATGACCCGGCTCTGGACTACGCCCTCTCGACCAAAGCCGACCTCGAGGGAGTGGCCGAACGTCACGGGGCCAGCGTGCGGGCGGTGGTGGGCGACGTGCGGAGCGCGTCGGACATGCAAGCCGCTGTCGACGAGGCCGTGACCCACTTCGGCGGCCTGCAAGCGGCCGTGGCGGCGGCCGGCGTCATCAGCGGCGGTCCGCCGGCGTGGGAGATTCCCGACGCCCAGTGGGACGTGCAGTTCGACATCAACGTCAACGGCGTGCGGCACCTGGCCTCGGCGGCGGTGCCGGCGCTGCTGCACAACGCGAAGCCGCGGCAGGGACGGGTCGTGGCGGTGTCGTCGACGGCGGGAGTGCTCGGGCTGCCGCGCCTCAGTGCCTACAGCGCATCGAAGCACGCGGTCATCGGGTACGTGCGCTCGCTGGCGGCCGACCTGGCGGGCAGCGGCATCACCGCCAACGTGGTGTGCCCGGGCTCGACCAAGGGGCCGATGCTCGACGCGTCGGCCGCCGTCTATGACCTCCCTTCGACCGACGAGTTCGCCAGCCATCATCTGGTACAGCGCCTGCTCGAGCCGGCCGAGCCGGCGGCGTTGATCGCCTGGTTGTGCGGCGAGGCCTCGTCAGGCCTCACCGGCGCCGTCCTGCCGGTCGACGGCGGCATGACGGCGTCGTAGGCAAGGCAAGGCGAGAAGAGGAAGCGGAGGAGCCATGGCTGACTGCACCCATATGGACCAGATCTCTGAGGTGGACCCGCAGACGCCCACCGGATGCGGCGAATGCATGAAGATCGGCGGGACGTGGCTGCACCTGCGGCTGTGCCTGTCCTGCGGTGAGGTGAACTGCTGTGACTCGTCCCCGAACAAGCACGCCACCGCGCACTTCCACGAGTCGGGTCACCCGCTGATCCAGTCGTTCCAGCCGGGTGAGGACTGGGTCTGGTGCTACGTCGACGAAGTCGCGATGGAGCCCGGCTAGACGCTCTGGCCGTAGGTGGTGTCGCGTTGCTCAGTGCGGCTGGAGCCGACCGCGGCCACCGCCTTGCGCAAGTCGTCCACCAGGGCGGGCACGGTGGCGGCGCTGCCGGCGTGCACCGTGGCGTGGAGCGAGTCCGGCCGGTTCTGGCGGTCCAGGTACCAGCCCTCCGCCGCCAACTGCTCGCCTACCGCGAAGATGTCGAGGACCTCGGGGTCCCGTGCGCCGAACGCCATGACGGTGGCCGGCGGGTCGCCCCGCACCTCGAGCCCGTCTATGGACTCAATGCCGGCCCGCAATGCCAGGGCAGCGTCGTGCGCGGTGCGTGTCAGTTCCAGGTAGCCGTCGCGCCCGATGTGCATGAGCGCGGCCCAGGCGGCGGCGACCGGTCCGGCCGGCCTCGTCCCGGCCATGGCCGTCGACGCGTAGAAGCCGCCCAACCAGTCGGTCGTCACGAACACCTGCTTGCGGGCCAATTCGTGCGTCCGATACAAGATGACCGACACGCCCTTCGACGCATAGCCGTACTTGTGCACGTCGGCTGACATGGACGTCACGCCCGGGAGCCGGAAGTCGAACGGCTCGTCCAGGCGCCCCAGCTCGGCCAGGAACGGCAGGAGGAAGCCACCCATGCAGGCGTCGACGTGGCACAGGATGCCGCGCTCCGAGGCCAGTGCGGCGATGTCGTCTATGGGGTCGAGGACGCCCTGGGGATACGTCGGGGCCGAGCCCACGACCATGATCGTCTGGTCGGTGCATGCATCGGCCAGCGCCTCGGCCCGGACGCGGAAGTCCGGGTCCACCGGCACCCGCACCAGGTCCACGTCGAAGTAGTCGGCCGCCTTGGTGAATGCGGCGTGGGCACTCTCGGCCGCCACCACCTGGGGTCGGGCCAGTCCTCGCTCACGCCCGACGTCGCGGGCCGTCTTGACCGCCTGCAGCAGGCTCTCGGTCCCACCCGAGGTCAGGTAGCCCTCGACCGCGCCTCCGGCAGCGGGATCATCGGCGCCCAACAGCGAGGCCGTGTTGGAGACGATGTCGTGCTGCATCACGCCGATGCTGGGGAAGGCCAGGACGTTGAGGCCGTTCTCGGCGCTGTAGAGCGCCAGCGCATCGGAGAGGAGCTCGTGGATGTCGTCGCCCGCCGAGTAGACGAGGCTGAAGACGCGGCCGCCCCGCCAGTCCTGGTCGTCCTGCTTCATGGTGATCAGTTGTTGCATCACCTCGTCGCGGGGCAGTCCCTGCCGGGGCATCGGCGTGTGAGGGAAGGTCGCCATGCCTCGTTCTTACTCCACGTACGGTGGATGGATGACCGACCAGGGCGAAAACAGCCACTCCGAGCGCCGGGAGTTCATCAGCACGATGACGAAGCAGCGAAAGCTCCTGGTGCTGACCGTGCGCGGCCTTTCGGAGGAGCAGATCCGCCTCCGCCCCACGCCCAGCGCGCTCTGCCTCGGAGGCCTGCTCACGCACGTGACGATGGTCGAGCAGAGCTGGTCCAACTTCATCGTGCAGGGCTCCTCGGCCATCGGCGGAGCGGATCCGACCAGCCTCCCGCATCACGACGCCAGCTTCGAGATGACCGACGGCGAGACCTTGGTGGTCCTGCTCGAGCGCTACGACCAGGCAGCCCGGTCGACCAACGAACTGGTCATGGCGCTGCCGTCCCTCGATCTGTCGCACCCGTTGCCCGAGGCACCGTGGTTCAAAGAGGGCGCGTCATGGTCGGCGCGGCGCGTGCTCCTGCACATCATCGCCGAGACCGCCCAGCACGCCGGCCACGCCGACATCATCCGGGAGGCGATCGACGGCGCCAAGACGATGGGCTGAGCACCGACCAGCGCCGACCAGCACCGACCCGTCGGCCGCCCCGGCCGCCCCGCCCCCGCCCCGCCAGGTCGTCTACGAGCTCCAGATGATGGCCTGGGGCTCCGTGTAGGCCAGCAGCCCGTAGTCGCCCCCGTCGCGGCCGATACCCGACATCTTGAACCCGCCGAAGGGCGCGTCGTGGTTGCGCTGCGCGGTGTTCACGCCGACGTGCCCGGCCTGCAGGCGCTTGGCCACCCGCAGGGCACGAGCGCCATCCTTGGAGAACACGTAGTCGTAGAGCCCGAACTCGGTGTCGTTGGCGATGGCGATGCCCTCTTCCTCGTCGTCGAAGGGGATCATCGTGATGACCGGGCCGAAGATCTCCTCCCGCGCCACCCGCATGGTGTTGTCCCCGGTGATCAGCGTGGGTGCCACGTAGAAGCCGGTCGGCAGGTCGGCCGGCCGCTCGCCGCCCAGCACGATCTCGCCGCCGTCCTCGAGCGCCGTCTGGATGTGCGCCTCGATCCGCCCTCGCTGCGCCGCCGAGATGACCGGCCCGACGATGGTGGCCTTGTCGGTGGGATCGCCCACCTTGAGGTAGCCCGCCATCTGGACCAGCCCGTCGCGCACCTGGTCGAAGATGCTCCGGTGCACGACCGCCCGCGTGGGCGCCGTGCAGATCTGGCCGGAGTGGAAGGACCAGGTGGAGCCGATGCAGCCGATGGCGCCCTTCACGTCGGCGTCCTCGAAGACGAGGCAGGCGCCCTTGCCGCCGAGCTCGAGCAGCGTGCGCTTCATGGTGCGGGCCGCCTGCTCGCCGATCTTCACGCCGACCTGGGTCGATCCCGTGAAGCTGACGCAGTCGACCTCGTCGGAGTCCACCAGGGCGGCGGAGGAGGCCGGACCGTTTCCGTTGACGAGGTTCACGACCCCCGGCGGGAAGCCGACGTCGTTCAAGATGCGCGCCAGTTCCACAATGGCCAGCGGATCCTGCGGTGCCGGCTTGACCACCACGGTGTTGCCGGCGGCCAGCGCCGGCGCCACCTTGCCGGCCATGTTGACCATGGGGAAGTTGTACGAGGTGATGCAGGCCACCACGCCGAGCGGCTGGCGGTTGACCATGCCGCCGATGATCCCGCCCGGGGCCAGCGGCGTGGCCTGCGCGGGCTGGGGGAGGAGGGGCGTCTGCAGGATGGCGCGCGGGTCGCGCGCGTAGCGCTCGAAGCGGTCGGCGGCGACGGGCACCTGCATGCGGGAGCCGACGGTGGCGGTGGCTCCCGTCTCCGCAATGACGAGGGGCAGCAGCTCGGACGACTTGTCCCGGTTGGCGGCGGCGGCCTCGCGCATGAGGGCACCGCGCTCGTCGGCGGACCAGGCCGCCCACCCCGGCTGGGCTTCCTTGGCGGCGGCGGCGGCGGCCTGGGCGTCCGCCGCGCTGGCGTTCGGGGCCAGTCCGACGATCTCCTCGGTGGCCGGGTTGACGATCTCGTAGGTCCCGTCTGACGCGTCGACCCACTTGCCCCCGATGAGGAGCTGGTGCTCGGTGCGCTGGGTGGTCTGGGCCATGTTTGCTCCCGACTCGGGTGCCGCCAGCCGATCTGACGACGCGTCACATTCAACCTCGCCCGAGCGGGGGTCCGCCAAAGCCCCAGTTCATGCCCGGCACGTCTCGTGGACCGACACGGCACGGACCGGGGGCTCACGCAGGACAGACCGGGGATCTATCCGGCAGGTACCTGGCACCGCTTCGGGCGGGCGGCGAGACTGAGCCGATGAGCAGCGAGACCGCCGCGGCCGCGACCGATGCGTTCCTCCTGCCCCTCCAGGACGAGGAGTCGGGCGCGTTCTGGGCCGGCGCCGCAGCCGGAGAGCTGCGGGTGCAGGAATGCGGCGCCTGTGGCGCCCTGCGCTTCCCGCCCCGGGCGATGTGCCCCGAATGCCAGTCGACCGAGCGCACGTGGCGGGCCGTGTCCGGCCGGGGCACCATCTGGTCCTTCGTCGTGGTCCACCCGCCGGTGCTCCCGGCCTATGCCCCCTACACGCCCTACCCGGTGGTGACGGTGACCCTGGCCGAAAGGCCCAGCCTGCGCATGGTGGGCAACCTGGTGACCGGGGCGGGGGGGGATATCAACGGAGTTGATCCGGCCGGGATCGAGATCGGGGAGGCGGTGAGGGTGGTCTTCAGCGCCCGCACCGGGCCCGACGGCAGCCAGGTCTGCCTGCCCCAATGGGTCCGGGCTCCGGCCTCCTGACGGGGCCCTGGCGGCACATCGAGGCCTCCCAGGGGGAATATCCGGCTCATTTATGACTTTTGTCACTTCGCAAGGTCATAGTCCCTGTGGGATTCTCTAAATTGGTATTACGTCCTCGGGGGAGTGAACGGAGTCGGTCATGAGTAGGCCAACCGCAAAGGTCCCTACCCCCGCACGTCCCGATGAGGACGTCGCCGGCCGGTCGATCTCGGGGATCGTCGGCGACACCATCCTCGGGAGCGCCGATGTGACCCGGGCCCGGGAGCGCCGGCGCATCGCCCGGCTGCGGCGACTGGTCGCTGTGGGCGCCCTCGTCCTCGGTTGGATCGTGATCCGGCGGGTCAGCGGGCACGGGATCCTGCCGACCCTGCACCTGCCGCACGGGCTCGGGACGATCTTGCCGATCTTTCTGATCATCGGGATGTTGGGTGCCGTCATGCTGGCCCCGCTGCTGGCAGCCGGTCGGTCGCCGCACACCCTGATTCGCCCCGGCGAGACCAAGGTCGGGCTGGAGGACCTGGTGGGGATCGACCCGATCAAGGCCGAGGTGGTTCGCTCCATCAACCTGTTCCTCGCTCATCAGACGTTCCGCGACGCGATGGGCGGGTCGGCCCGGCGCGGGGTCTTGTTCGAGGGGCCGCCGGGGACCGGGAAGACCTTCGTGGCCAAGGCGATGGCGAAGGAGGCCAACGTTCCCTTCCTGTTCGTGTCGGCGTCGGCGTTCCAGTCGATGTACTACGGGCAGACGAACCGCAAGATCCGGTCCTTCTTCAAGCAGATGCGCAAGCACGCCCGCAAGGAAGGCGGGGCGATCGGCTTCATCGAGGAGATCGATGCCATTGGCGCCACCCGGCGCGGCATGGGCGGCAGCGGCGGGACCGAGGGCGTGTCCGGGGTCGTCAACGAGCTCCTCGTGCAACTGCAGTCCTTCGACACGCCGACCCGGGGTCAGCGCGTGATGTGGGCCTGGATCGACCTACTCAACCGCTACCTGCCCGACGGGAGCAAGCTGCACAAGCCGGAGGTCGTGCCCGCCAACGTGCTGGTGGTCGGGGCGACGAACCGCAAGGACGACCTGGACCCGGCGCTCATCCGGCCCGGACGGTTCGACCGCAGCATCTACTTCGGTTTGCCGGGGCGGCGGGCCCGGGGCGACATCATCGCGTACTACCTCGGCAAGAAGGCGCACGCTGGCGATCTCGACGAGCACGGTGCCGTCGACATCGTCGCCGGTATGACGTTCGGCTACTCGCCGGCGGCCTTGGAGCGGCTCATGGACGAGGCGCTCGTGATCGCGCTGACGCACGGGCGCTCGTCTATGACCATGTCGGATGTGGCCGAGGCCAAGATGCTGGTCGAGCTCGGCGTGACCGACGAGACCATCTACACGCCGAACGAGCGCGACCGGGTGGCGACGCACGAGGCGGGGCACGCCACCGTGGCCTACTTCGTCGGCCAGACGCGCCAGCTCGACGTGCTCTCCATCGTCAAGCGCCGTGACTCGCTCGGCCTGTTGCAGCACTCCGACACCGAGGAGCGCTTCACCAAGAGCAGCGAGGAACTGCGTGCGCTGCTGCAGATCGCCATGGGCGGCATGGTGGCCGAGGAGCACTGGTTCGACGAGGTGTCGACCGGTCCGGCCTCCGACCTGGCTGCGGCCACGTCGATCGGCGCCCAGATGATCGGTGCCTGCGGGATGGGCACGTCGCTGATTTCGGTTGCGGCGGCGGGCAACGGCTATCTCGAAGGCAGCCTGGTCGACAAGGTGCTGGGTGACAAGACGGCTCGGGCCGAGCTCGACACGCTGTTGATGGGGAGCTGTGACGCGGCCAAGGACATCGTCTCGACCCACCCTGAGGTGGTCGAGGCGCTACGTGACGCCCTGCTCGAGCGGGATGAGCTCGTGGGCGCCGAGATCACCGAGGTGATCGAAACGGCGCTGCACGCTCCTGACCCGGCTGGGATCACAGACATCCGGCCGTCCCGTGCGGCCGGCGGCCTCGCCTGACCCACCTCAGCTCGGCGTAGCTCACCTCAACTCGGCTGACCTCGACTCATCGAGGCGGGGCGGCCTTCCCACCGAGGACGCGTAGGACCAGTCGGCCCAGCCGGCTGGGTGGTTTCGCTGCCCGCGCCGCCTTCGCCTCGGCTTCATGGTCCTTGGTGAGTGGCCCACCGAGCCGCCAGTACCGCCGGCCTCCGCCGGAGTAGCGCACGTAGTCGGGGACCGGAGGCAGCGGGCGCTTGGGTTTGCGCCGTTGCTTGCGGTTGCTGCGCTGGGTCACTTGACGAGTGTGGCGCACCGATGACTCAGGTGCTGCGGGTGCTGCGGGTGCTGCGGGTGCTGCGGGTTCTGTGGGTGCTGCGGGTTCTGCCGAGGCTGCGTTGACCGTTGCGGCCGAGCCGGGTGGCCCGCCTCTTTATTGCCCGGCTGTCACCCTGGTCCAAAGGGCCGAAGGGCGCGACACCATGACCCGGCCCGTGGGGCCGACGATGGTGAGCTCCTCATTGGCGTTTCCGGTCATCGTCCAGCCGTTTCGGTGCACCAGGCGATGGTGGAACTCACAGAGGAAGACCAGATTGGGTAGGTCGGTCCCGCCTCCGGGTTTCCATTCCACGATGTGATGCACTTCGGCAAAGGTCACGTTGGCACAGCCGGGGAAACGACACTCTCGGTCTCTTCGCCTGACTTCTCGTCGTTGTGCTCCACTCGGGAAGCGCCGGGCCCGCCCTTCGTACATGGTGTGCCCGGCCTTGTCGTCGACCGCCACCACCACGGTGGCGTCACAGGCGACCTTTTTTACCGTGGCGCCATCGATCAGGCCGTCGTGTTCGAGCTCGCCGGCGAGCTCGGTTGTCTGGCCGGACTCTTCGACCAAGGCCTTGATCGGCACATGGACCACCACGAAGTACGGATTCGGTGACTCGGCCGGCTCTGAACCGCCAGAGGCCGAGGAACGGACCATCCCGGTGAAGCCGTCGCAGAGCCGGTGGTCCCACGGGGTCTGCCCGTCGGTCGCGATGGCCTTGGCCCTGGTCTCGAGGCAGGCCTTGGCCTCTGCATAGGACTCGGCGGGCAGTTGGGCCGTCATGGTGCGCAAGGCGTCGTTGAAGCGCACGAAGCGCCGCTCGTGCTGCTCGGCCGAGGTCAGGCCACCGGGCCGGGCGGAGTGCCTCGCCGCACTGGTACGGGCCACCTCGGCCAGCTCACGCACCGAATGCTCCTTGGCCGCGGCACACAGTTCCTGATCGCTCTCGGGGGTGGCCACGTCGGCGAGGGCCCGCACCTTGTCCAAAGAGACCTGGCCGGCGCAGACCGCACCAACCAGATGAGGCAGGTCCAGGGCCTTCTCTCCGACATGGGCCAAGGCACGAGCCGTGGGCACCGAGACGCCGAAGCGTTCGGCCACCCAGGCCGAAGTCGAAGTGGCCCCCTCGTCACGGAAGGCCTCTCGTCGCTCCACCTCACCGAGGCGAGCCGCCACCCTGCCCTGGGCCGCGGCCATCTGAGAGAAGTCCTCCTCCAGTCCGGCCACCAGCTCCTCGTTGGACTCGGCCGCCACCGCACTGAGCAGTTCGGCACCGAAGGCAGCCGTGGTGACGGCGGTCGCTGGCGGAGCCACGTCGGTCGGCGTCAAGGGCATCGCCGGGAGAATGGTCGCCCGCCGCAGCGACATAGCGACTGCTAAAAGTACAAACGCCTCAGTCGGTCGTCGACAGCGCCGCAGCGATAGCGGCTCCCGTCGGCCGCGAGTTCAGATAGGGCTCGGGCGCGTGGGCCCGGTGCCCGTTGTCGATGACGTGCTCCTCGACGCGGCCCCC
Organism: Acidimicrobiales bacterium; assembly: GCA_036271495.1. Taxonomy (GTDB): domain Bacteria; phylum Actinomycetota; class Acidimicrobiia; order Acidimicrobiales; family RAAP-2; genus Bog-473. The sequence goes on along the minus strand of DATBAO010000103.1, from coordinate 1,689 downwards.
GAAGTGATCGGCCAAGCAGGTCTCGCAGGCCTGGTCGTTCAAGGCGCGCACGTTGACCCAACGCTGCACCGAGCCGGGCCAGACGCCTTGTCCATCGACGGGGGCCGGCTCCAGCGAGTTGTAGACCATCGGCACCGCGAGCGGAGAGCCCAGCGTGACGAAGGTGTGGACGGGCCAATCGTCATGTTGCGCCAGCGCGGTGTAGGAGAGGACCGTGCCCAGGGAGTGCGCCACCAGGACCCGCGTGTCGTCGCTGATCTCGGCCTCGATCCGGGCCCGCAGCCGGTCGCGGAGGTCGCTCTCGGACAACATGGCCGATGCCAGATCGACGGTGCGGTCGAACATCGCCTCGCCCGCCGCCTGCGACAGCGCCGCCAGAGCGTCCCCGTCCAATTCGGCCAGCATGTCGGCGGCGCCGGCACGGGACTGCGCCAGCCTGCGGTCTTCGTCGCTGCCCGGGTGATGCCGGAACAGGTCGCCGTAGAAGCAGACGTCGACATCGTCGGCCTCGATCTGCACGCCGTGCTGCCACAACCCGTCGCGCACGGCCGGGAGCCACCGGGCTTTCAGCTCGTTAGGACCCCAGAGTTCGTTGAACGCCCCGTGGACGATGACGATGCGTGCCATGACCGTCAGCCTGTCAGGTGGGCCGTGTCGTTGTAGCCACGGATGATCCAGCGATCCGGCGTCACCACCAAGCGCGAGATGGACGCGTTGTCGGGGCCCATGAAGGCAAAGGGTGTCGAGCCGCTGGCCTGGGCCAGGATCTCGCCGATGGCGGCGCCGTGGCTGAAGGCGACGACGCGCCCGCCGGGGTGGGCGGCCACGATCCGCGAGATGGCGCGCCCTAGACGCCCACCGAAGACGTCGCGGGACTCGGCGCCGGGGATCACGTCCCAGCGCTGCTCGGCCATTACCTGTGCGAAGACAGGATCGTCGTCGGCCGCCTTCATGCGCAGAATGCCGCCCTCCCACTCGCCGAGAAATACCTCGCGCAAATCCGCTTCGACGACCGGCGTCATGCCGCAGCGGGCCACCAACGGCGCCGCCGTCTGGGCCGTGCGCTGCAACGTGGTGACGTAGAGCGCATCGAAGGGCTCCTGGGCCAGGCGCAGGCCGACCTGCTCGGCCTGGTGTCGTCCGGCCTCGGAGAGCGGCGGGTCGCCCTGCCCCTCCACGAGCTCGAAGGTCTCGCCCTCCAGGGAGTCGGCCGAGGCGCCGTGGCGCACCAGCCAGATCTCGGTGGAGCCGGGCGGACCGACGTACGGCCGCTGGCTGAAACTGCGGGTTGAGGTCGACGTCGACGTCACGGGCGCCGAGTGTAGGGAATGCTCAGCGGGGGGCGTGCAGCTCGGGTGGGCCGTGGTCGTGGTCGTCGTCGTCCTCGACCACCTCGGCGTCGATGATGCTGGGGTCGTCGGCGTAGCTCGCTCGCCCCGACCCCGGACCCGGCGGCGCCGGGCCGACCGGTTGGGGCCAACCGGTCCGGCCACAGACGCCGCCCACCGGGCGTGCGTCGTACGCCGACGACCCGAGCATCATTGATGCCGAGGTGGTCGAGGACGACGACGACCACGGCCCGCCCGAGCTGCGCCCTCCCCACTGAACACTCCGTACACTTTGCGGCCGTGACCTCGCCGCCCCGCAGCTTCAGCCAGCGTCCCTATGTCGGGCCGCCGGGCTCCACCG
>DATBAO010000102.1:0-20079 GCA_036271495.1 Acidimicrobiales bacterium | reverse complement strand
GCCACTCACTCCCTCCACGGAGCGCACCAGGTGCGGGTGGCCCTCGCGCACCGGCATGCAGTCGGTCACCCGGACCGTCCCCGTGGGCGTGTCGTACTCGGTCTCGACGACGAGCGTGTCGGGCCGGTACCAGCGCCGCGTGGCCAAGATGACCGAGGGCCCTCCGGCCGGCGCGATCCTCCAGAATCCGTGCTCCTCCTCGCCCAGCAGCCGGGCGAAGCACGCCGGAGAGTCGAAGTGCGGCAGGCACAGCCAGTCGATAGAGCCGTCGATGCCCACCAGGGCGGCCGAGTGGAGATCCCCGATGACGGCGTAATCCTCGATGCGCTGGCTCATGGGATCATTCTTGCCGGTTCAGCCTGAGATGCAGGGCCCGGTGTTGACGGCCGCATGGCGATGCTCCGCCTGCTGCACACGGGACAGCACGCCCGGCGATGTCAACGCATAGCCAACATTGGGGTAGACGGTCGAGCGGGAGAAGACGACGCCGATGACCTGGCCGCCCGGGCCGAGCAGCGGGCCGCCCGAATTGCCCGGCTGGACCAACGCATCGAGCGCATAGACGCCACGCGTGACGGAGCCGTCGTTGTAGATGTCCTTGCCGATAGCGGTGACCTCTTCCGTCACACCGGCGGCGCCGATGGTCAGGCCCCGGTCCTCGGGGTAGCCCAGCAGGGCAGCCTGTGTGCCCCGCGACACCAGGCTCGGGCTGATGCTGAGGGCCGGTCCGAGGGGCGCGTTGGTGCGGAGCACCGCCAGGTCGAAGTCAGGATCGAACAGCACCGTCGTCGCGTCGTACGCGCTGTTCCCGAGCAAGACCTGCGTGTCGCCGTTGCCCTCCCCCGCCACCACGTGGGCGTTGGTTGCCACCAGGCCCGGGCCGACGACGAAGCCGGAGCCCTCCTGCTCGCTGTTACAGGCCGTGCCGAGGATCTTGACGGTCGAAAAGACGGCGGGATCGGCCAGCGCCTTCGTCTGGGCATCGGTGGGTGTCGAGACCGAGGGCGTCGACGGCGGGGTGAGCGTCGAGAACACCTGCGGGAACCCCTGATCGTTCAAGAAGGTCTGCAGGTCGTTGAAGATGGAGGGGGCCTGAGGCAGCACGCCGTCGATCGAATGGAGGATGTCCGATCGGGCCACGGCGGCATCGAGCGACGTAAACCGGCTGTTGGGGGACAGGATCACCGCTGCCACCACCCAGACGGACAAGAGCACCGCAATGACGGCCACGCCGACGCCCAAAACGGCGTCGACGTTCCCCAGATGATGCCGGCGGACCGTCACGTTGCTCCAGGTGCCGATCACCCGGCCGGCGTACCCGAGCGCGGAGGCGGTGAACAGGACCAGGGAGACGACCAGGATGGACCGGGTGACGTCACCCGGCCCGCTGCTCAGGAGGGGCACCCAGACGACGGTCCCCAGGAGAAAACCGAGGAAGAACCCGCCGAAGGTGAGGATCTGGACGATGGCGCCGAGCCGCAGCCCATGGACAGCCGCCAACAACATCAGCCCGATGATCAGCAGGTCGACCCAATCCACCGCTGCGAGGGTATCGAACGATGCCCGGGGAAATGCGCCCCCCACCGCTATTGTCTTCGTGCCGTGCTCCCACGCCCCGTGTTTCGCCACCGGCGTGTCCGGCGACGCAGTGGCGGTCTGGTCCTCCTCCTCGGCGTCGTCGCCATCACCGCGTCGGGCTGTGCGCTCTCCGGACACCCGGGTTCGACCGCTCCGGCGCGCGTGCTGGGTCAGGCCAAGGGCACACCGCTGGCGGTAGGCCAGCCGACCCCGAGCGGCACCGGCGCGCTCGGAGCGGTGTCCTGCGCCACCGCCCGCCGGTGTTGGGCCGTGGGGATCGCCGGCCCGAATCCGGCCCCGGCGGGCGGCGCCACCGTGATCGCGGCCACGACCAACGGCGGCAAGACCTGGAAGGCGCAACCGGTCGCGGGCGGGAGCACACCACAGCTCAGCGGGGTGTCCTGCCCCTCCGCCACCGCGTGCCTGGCGGTCGGGTCCAACGGCGCATCGCTGCCCGGAAGCGGCGTTGTCGTCACCACCAGTGACGGCGGTGCGACGTGGTCGCCCGCGACCGCGCCGCAGAACGCCATCGTGGTCTCGAGCGTGACGTGTGCCAGCACGACCGACTGCACGGTCATCGTGAGTGACGGCACTTCCACGTCGTCGGCGCACAGTGCCGACTTCGGTCAGAGCTGGCAGCCATTGGGGAACCTGCCGTCGACCTTCCAGCCCGAGTACGACCTCACGTGCATGGCGGGCGGGCAGTGCATTGACGCGGGCTATGTCCCGACGAGCAACAGCCACGGACAAGGAGCCATCGCGGTGAGCGCGGACGGGGGGCAGACGTGGGCGTTGGCGACGGTGCCCGCTGGGCTCGGGGTCCTGCAGAGCTCGGCCTGTTCGTCGGCGACGGCCTGCCTGGCCGGTGGCACGACGGGCACCACGGTCAGCGATGTCGTTCCCGCCAAGGGACTGCTCCTCCAGAGCGCTGACGGCGGGCACACGTGGACACAGTCGACCGGTGCGCTGCCGCTCGAGGACGCCTACGGACTGGCCTGCCCGTCGGCCGATCAGTGCGTGATGGTGGGCACCGAGTGGTTCGGCCTGCCGGCGGTGGACGTCGGCGCCGTCGGGCAGAGCACCGACGGCGGGGTCACCTTCAAGGGATCGCCCACCTCGTACATCCCCTTCACGCTCACCGCCGTGGCCTGCCCGACGGCGGAGCGCTGCATCGCCGTCGGAGGTCACACCGTCGCCACAATCTCGGCCCTGAAACCGCCTCGCCGGCCGGCGTCGACAGGGTCGGAGGGGTCCTCGACCACCTAGTCCGGCCCTGGTCCTGGCGCCGGGCGGCACCTGAGCGGCGCCTTGGGCGCCCGGGAGAGATCCCTCGTCAGACGGGTCACACCCTCCTAGACTTTGGTTGAAAAAGAGGCTGTGCTTGAAAGCGTGCGGGGGGTACGCGGACTCCCGTCAAATGAATGATGGAGGAGCGTTATGCCACAGACCTGCCCTCAGTGTCAGAACGTCGCCACCGACGGGGCCACCACCTGTCCGAATTGTGGCGCATCGTTCGGTGTAGCCGCAGGGGCCCAGGACACGCCCGCCGCCAGCGCGAATCCGCCAAGTCCTCCGTCAACGTCCGCTACAGCACCTACGGCGGCGGCGGCTGCCAGCGAGCCTGCCTTGCCGCCCTACCGATTCAGTGCAGCTCGTTGGTCGCTCGCGGACCGGATCTCGGGAGCCGCGACGATAGTGCTGTTCATCTCACTCTTCTTGAGCTGGTTCAGCTACAACACGAGCATCGGCATCCTGACTTGGTCTGGCGTCCGAGCACACGGGTACTTGTACTTGGTCATGATCATCTGCATCTTGGAGGTCGCGTATCTTGTGCTTCGCGCAGGATGGGATCAACTGCCAATCCCTGAGATGCTCCCGCATGTCACCCTCATGATCGTGGCGACCATCGTCAACCTCGTGCTGGTATTTCTCGGCTTCATCTTTAAGCCGGGCGGGTACGGCGTAACCGGAGTCGGCTGGGAGTTCGGGGCCTTCTTGGCCCTCATTGCGGCGATCGTTGCCGCGGCGCCCTACGCGATTCCGCAGCTACGCGCCAAGACGATGAGCTGATTCGCCGTCAGCGCCGCACGGCGGCGAGCAGCAGCCCCGGGATCTTCGCCGCGGACGGTTCGGCCTCGAACGCGACGAACCGTCGCATGACGTCGTAGGAGTCGCTGGCCGTCGCGAACCACGGCGGCTTGGGGCGGGAGCGGAACGGGCCCCGCACGACCGACTTCTGCGGCCGGTCGAACATGGCCGCGTTGCCGACCACGCCGGTGCCCGACTGGATGTCCGTACGCGGGTGCCCCGGGTAGGCCCCCCAGCTCGTGAGTCCCATGGCGAACGACAACCCGTGCCAGACGTTCACGCCGATGGAGCCGTAGCGCAGGCCCTCCACCGCCCGGTCAACGCTCTCCGCCACGTCCTGATCCTTCAGCGAGGAAGGACTGACGAGGAGGGTGGCACCCAGCGTGCCCCAGACGACGTCGTTGCAGAACGTCGTGGCGGCGTCGACGAAGGCCGCCGGCGAAGGGGCGGTCAAGGCCGTCTCGGCCACCTGCCCGAAGAACGATTCCACGTTGAAGCAGATGTCACCCGTCTGGCCCGGGGGGACGCCGCGGATGAACGTCCACGGCAGCGCGTCGTCCGGCCCGCTGCCGTATTCCTCGGCTTCGGGGTGGGCGGCCACAAAGGCCGCGCGCCGGGCCCCGGCACCGGGGTAATAGGCGCGGCGCGTGGTGACCTCGGCCAAGGTCTGCGTCAACGCACCGAGGAACGCCTCGCGCTGCGGCCAGGCGGCGTGCGTCACGACGAGACGGGCCGAGATGCAGTTGAAGCCGGCGTTGTTCACCAGCATGGTGGCCACGTGCTCGGCCTGGTAGAGCAACTCGGGGAGCGACCACTTGCCCGGCACCACGATGACGGGTGAGACGTTGCCCAGCTCCGCCGTGACGGGCTTGTCCAGCACGGGCTCATCCGCCGCCTTGCGCCGGGCGCCCTCCGGGCCGGTGCCGAAGACGACCGCGTCGTACGTCTTGTCCGAGCCCGTGATGTGCACCTCGTCGATGCGGTCGTGCCCGGTCAGGTACTGGCCCGCCACGGCGCCCCCTCCACGATGCGCAACACGCCAGCGTCGAGCAACGCCGCCATGGCGCGTCGCCAATGCGGCACCAGGTAGTCGTTGACGGGATTGGCCTTCATCACGACGACCTTGCCCTCGACGAAGAGCTTGTCGAGGACATCGCGCGGCCCGAGCGCCGCCACGTTGCCGGCGGCCAGGACGAGCGCCGTCCCCGCATGGGCCAGGGGGTCGCCGTAGGCGGCGGCCTGTCCGGCGACGAGCCCGTCGCGGGTGACGCCGGGCTGCATGAAGATCTCGGCCGTCGTCTGGGGAAAGGTGATCCGGTCGAAGGCGCTGGCCGGGAAGACCTGGACCCGCAGGCGGCCGTCCGAGGCCTGGCGCACGGGACCGGCGAACGAGGGCTTGCCCTCCTTGGCGATCTCGCGCAGGGCGTCGCGCAGCAGGCGCGCCATGCGGACGAACGTCCCGATGCCGGTGGACAGCTCCTCCCCTGCTTCGGTCGTACCCGGGACGAGCCCCTTGGCCGCGCAGGCGGCCGCCAGCCAGTCGTCGGTGGCGGCCATGGTGTCGTCGATGACCTGCTGCAGGAGGTCGGCGCGGGCGGCGGCGCCGGTGGTGGCCCACGCGACGGAGTGGTCGGCCACTTCGTGCACGACGGCGTCGAGCGCCGTGGCGTCGAACACAGTCGTCGTCGAGGTCGACGTGGCATTGCCCGCCGCGGCCTGATCACTGGTCGGGGCTACCGCCCCCCGGCTCGTGATGGTCATGTCATCCTCCCCACTTCGCCGCTCGCAGCCGCCGCCGGAGCGGGCCCGGACGTCCTACCCGGCCACCGGTCAGCGTACCGAGCGACCCGGCGCACCGATCGGGGCAAGGCGGTCCGGTCACCCGTGGCGCGCCATCCCTGGTCAGGCGACTCGGGACAGCACTTCCTCAGAGAGGAGATCGATGTGGTCGAGGTCGGCCAGATCGAGGACCTGGAGGTAGACGGACTCGGCGCCGATGGCGGCGAACTCCTGCAACCGCGCCACGACCTCGTCGGGCGTGCCGGCCAACCCGTTGGCGCGCAGCTCGTCCGCCTTGCGACCGATGTTGCCGGCGCGCCTCTCCACCTCCTCGTCGTCGGCGCCGCAACAGACGATCTGGGCCGCCGACAACCGCAGGCTCCCCGGGTCGCGTCCCGCGTCCGTGCAGGCGGCGCGCACCCGGGCGAACTGGGCCTCGGTGTCGGACAGCGAGGAGAACGGGAGGTTGAACTCGTCGGCGTAGGCCGCAGCGAGGCGGGGCGTCCGCTTGGGCCCGCCGCCGCCCACGATCAGCGTCGGGTGCGGTTGCTGCACCGGCTTGGGCAGCGCGGGGCTGTCCTTCAATTGGTAATGCCGCCCGTGGAAGTCGAACGTCTCGCCCGCCGGCGTCTCCCACAACCCCCGAATGATGGCGAAATGCTCCTCGAGGCGCTCGAAGCGCTCGCCGAGCGGGGGAAACGGCACGCCGTAGGCGGTGTGCTCGCCGTCGAACCAGCCGGCGCCGAGTCCGAGCTCGGCCCGCCCGCCGCTCATGTCGTCCACCTGGGCCACCTGAATGGCGAGCAACCCGGGCAGGCGGAAGGTGGCTGACGTCACCAGCGTGCCGAGACGGATGCGATCGGTCTCACGCGCAATGGCGCCCAGCGTCAGCCAGGCATCGGTCGGGCCGGGCAGGCCGTCGCCCCCCATGGTGAGGAAGTGGTCGGAGCGGAAGAACGCGTCGAAGCCGCCGGACTCTGCCGCCTGCGCCATGCCCAGCTGCTGCTCGTAGGAGGCGCCCTGCTGGGGCTCGATGAAGATGCGGAGTTTCATCGGCTCAAGTTAACCGGGGCCGGGTGCGGGCGGGCCGGGCGACGACCGTTCCGCGGCGACGCGGCCGCAGCAGGCAGACTGGGCCGCATGGATATCGGCGTCATCTTTCCCCAGGCCGAAGTGGGCGGCGATCGCGGTTCGGTGCGCGCCATCGGACAGGCCGTGTCGGACCTCGGCTACACGCACTTTGCTGCGTATGACCACGTCCTCGGCGGCGACACGTCGGTGCTCGGGGAACTCGGTGGCCCGTACACCATCGACACGACCTTCCGCGAGCCGCTCTTGATGTTCGCCTACGTCGCCGGGTTCACCGACCTCGCCTTCGCCACCTCCATTCTCATCGGGCCGCAACGCCAGACCGCGCTGCTGGCCAAGCAGGCGGCCGAGCTCGACCTGCTCTGCGGCGGGCGCTTCCGGCTCGGGCTGGGCATCGGCTGGAACAAGCTCGAGTACGACGCCCTCGGCGTGCCCTTCGAGGAGCGTGCCGCGATTTTGGAGGAGCAGGTCACCGTGCTGCGCGCCCTGTGGACCGAGTGGAGCGTGACGTTCGACGGGCGCTACCACCACATCCGGGCGTCGGGTATCGCCCCGCCCCCGCTGCAACGACCGATCCCGATCTGGATCGGCGGCCATGCCCCCGCCGCCCTGCGCCGGGTGGGGCGCATTGCGGACGGCTGGTTCCCGATGGTCCGCCCCGGTGGTGGCCTCGATGCCGCACTCGAGCAGATCCGGGCGGGTGCCGCCGAGGTCGGTCGTGACGTGTCGAACCTGCAGTTCGAGGGCAGGCTGGAGTACTCGGTCCGCGACCACGACAAGATCGCCGAGCACGCCCGCCGCTGGCAGGTGGCGGGGGCCAGCCACCTGTCGTTGAACACGATGCACGCGGACCTCCCGGACACCGACGCGCACATCGCTGCCCTCGAGGAAATGGCCGCCGTCCTGCTCTGACCGGCGCCCACCAGGGTGGCGTCACTCGGCAACCCCCGGCTTTGGCAGGATGGAGGGATGACCCAGCACAGCGGCTATCCCGGCGCGCCCCCGGGGTGGTACCAGGATCCGGCCGGTGGGCCGGGCCAACGCTGGTGGGACGGCTATGCCTGGACCGAGGCCACCGTGCTCCCCCAACTTCCACCACCGCCGCCGCCATGGGCGGGCGCGGCGCCGCCCCAGGGCCTGCCCGCGGTGCCGGCACCATGGGCGGTCGCCTCGGAGCGTCTCAACTCACACACAACGACCCAACGCGTGGACGACGAGGTCCGCATGGTGCCGGTGGCGCGTTTCGCCGTCGCCATGCCCGGCGTCTACTTCCTGGTGAGTCTCCTCCTCCAACGCGCCAACGCCGACCAACTGCGGTCCGCCGGTCACCAGTTCCGGATCGACTGGACCGACGCGCAGCGCGGCATCACGCCTCCGGCGTACCACTCGCCCACCAACTCGCTGACCTCGCTCGGCCTGCTCGTCGGCGTGCTGACGCTCGCCGCGGTGATCGTGGCGTGCATCTGGCAGCACAAAGCCGCCACGGCCGGGCGGGCACTCGGCATCCCGTCGCGTCACTCTCCCGCCTGGGGCGTCGGGTCGTGGTTCGTTCCCGTCGTCAACCTCTGGATGCCCTACGCCGCTGTGCGCGACTGCCTCCCGCCGGGACACCCGCACCGGCCGCGCGTCCTGCACTGGTGGATCGCCTGGATCCTGACCGGCGTGCTGACCACCGTGGCCGGCACCTGCGCCCTCTTCTCCACCGGAGCGGCACTCGTCGTGTCGGTGCCTGCCGCCCTGGCTTGCCTGGCCTTCATCGCCTGGGCGCCGGGCATCGTGCTCGCCATCACGGCGGCCCATCAGGAGTCCTTGCCCACTGCGGCGGAGGACACAGGGGTGTTCCAAGCCTGAACAACACACTGCCCAGCCTCGACTTTGGCCGGTTGCACGTGAGCATACGAACTGTTCACCTTGGGATAGCGCTGTTGTTGCTTGACGTTCACCTTGCCTTACTACGTTCCTGGAAGTGGCCGACGGAGAGATCACTCAGGCAAGTCACGATCCTGTTACGACGAAGGCACAGTCCGACGTCGACAAGGCGCTGCAGGCGCTCGACCCCGATGCGGCGCGTTCCGAATGCGTCATGCGCTCGGTCAGGCTGAACCTCGGCTTCGGGGACCGGACGGTCCTCAACGACGTGAACGTCGATCTGAAGCGGGGCTCCATCACGGCCCTCATCGGACCGACCGGCTCGGGCAAGTCCACCTTCCTGCGCACCCTCAACCGGATGAACGACCGCGTGCCCGGCTTCACCCGAGAGGGCGATGTCACCCTCGACGACGAGAGTCTCTGGGCGCAGCACGTCGACCTGCTCACCTTGCGCCGGCGTGTGGGCATGCTGTTCCAGCGACCCAATCCCTTCCCGATGTCGATCAAGGACAACGTGGTCGCCGGGGTCAAGGCCCACCGCATCGCCAAGGGCAAGCAACTGGACGTGGTGTGCGAGCGTCGACTCACCGAGGTCGGGCTGTGGGACGCCGTGAAGGATCGCCTCAGCGACTCGCCGTTCCGCCTGTCGGGTGGCCAGCAGCAATTGCTCTGCTTGGCGCGCGCCCTCGCCGTCGGCCCCGAAGTCCTGTTGCTCGACGAGCCGACTTCTTCTCTCGACCCCGTGACCACCGAGGCCATTGAGGCATTGCTCAAGACGCTGACTCCCGCGCTGACCTTGATCGTGGTGACGCACAACCTCGGACAGGCCATGCGGGTCTCACACCAGACCATGTTCTTTTACCAGGGGGCGCTAGTCGAGTACGGAGCGACCGACGACCTGTTCAACAGGCCGTCGCATCCGGACACCGAGCGCTACGTCACGGGACGGATGGGCTAGGGAAACGATCCGGACTCCTGAGGAAAAGGAGTCCAGTGCACACACAGGCCGCATCAACCGGATCACCAGAGCAACACCAACCAACCAACATCACAAGGAGAGAACCTGTGCGAAAACTGATGAGAGCGACGCGACTGCAGAGAGGAGTGCTCGTCGCCACCGTGGCGGGGCTCGCGCTGAGCTCGGTCGTCCTCAGCACGGCCGCATCCGCCGCCGTCAAGCTGCCCTCGGGCGGCGTCGAGAAGCCGAGCAGCGGCACCGTGACGGAGACCGGGAGCACGCTGCTCTACCCGCTCTTCAACCTCTGGGCCAGCGGCTACCAGGAGAAGTATCCGTCGACCACCATTCAGACGGCCGGCACCGGATCCGGGACCGGGATCTCCGAGGCGCAGAGCGGCACCATCGACATCGGCGCCTCCGACGCCTACCTGGCACCGAGCAACACCGCGGCCGACCCGCACCTGAAGAACATCCCGCTGGCCATTTCGGCGCAGCTGGTGACCTACAACGTGCCGGGCGTCACCGCCCACCTGAAGCTGAGCGGCAAGGTGTTGTCGGCCATCTACCAGGGCCAGATCACCAGCTGGAACGCCTCGCAGATTGCGTCGCTGAACAAGGGCGTGACGCTGCCGAACACGCCGATCGTGACGCTGCACCGCTCCGACAGCAGTGGTGACACCTTCCTGTTCACGACATTCCTGTCCAAGACGGACCCGTCGGGCTGGGGCGCCAAGATCGCCTACAACACGACAGTCCCATGGCCGAACGCACCCGGCGCGCTGGGTGAGTCCGGGAACTCGGGCATGGTGTCGGGCTGCAAGGCCACCGTCGGCTGCATCGCCTACGTCGGCATCAGCTACCAGACGCAGGCCCTGCAAGCGGGGCTCGGCTACGCCGCGCTGCAGAACGCCAAGGGGCAGTACACCCTTCCGACCGCATCGGCTATCGCGGCCGAGGCGGCGTACTACGTGAAGAAGACCCCGGCTAACGGCACGATCTCCATGATCTACGGCGCCGCCAACAACGGCTACCCGATCATCAACTACGAGTACGCCATCGTGTCGACCGACCAGTCATCCTCCTCCACGGCAAAGAACGTGCGTTCCGTCCTGGAATGGGCCGTCAACCCCAAGCAGGGGTCGGCGACGACCTACCTAGCGCAGGTCGACTTCCAGGCGCTCCCGGCCAAGGTCGAGGCGCAGTCGATCAAGCAGATCCTGGCCATCAGCTAGATGACCACCGTTGGCGGCGTGGCAGGGAGCATCCCTGCCACGCCGCGCTCGGCGGGCCTGAGCAAACCGCCCTGGCACCGGCGCGCTGCTGACAGCATCCGGCGCAACGAGGAGAGTGGCTGGCGCACCGTGGCCTGGGTGGCCGTGCTGCTCCCCTTGGCCGCTCTCGTCTTCGCCCTCACCGTCCTCGTCCTCAAGGCCTGGCCCGCCGTCAAGATCAACGGCTGGTACTTCCTGTACGGCCGGACGTGGACCGACGGTGCCGGCGCCTACGCCGCGCCGGTCACGACCAACGGCGTGCAGCACCTGCAGGGAGCAAAGTTCGGCGCCTGGGCCATCATCTGGGGCACCATCGCGTCGTCCGTCATCGCCATCGTCATTGCGGTGCCGCTCTCCCTCGGAACCGCCTTCGCGCTCACGGAGCGCATGCCCACCTGGATCTCGCGCCCCCTGGGGTTCACCGTCGAGATCCTGGCGGGCATTCCCAGCGTGGTCATCGGGCTGTGGGGCATCCTCACCTTCGGCCCCTGGCTCGCCGGCAACGTCTATCCGATCATTGCCAACAACATGCCCGACGTGCCCATCCTGCGGTACTTCGGGAACCCGCACGGCTCGGGCGAGGGCCTGCTGACCGCTGGCATCGTGCTGGCGCTGATGATCGTCCCCATCATCGCCTCGACGACGCGCGACCTCTTCTCGCAGGTGCCGCCGCTCCCGAAGGAGGGCGCGTCCGCCCTCGGCATGACCGACTGGGAAGTGGCCAACAGGGTCACGCTGCCGTGGGTCCGCTCGGGCATCATCGGTGCCACCGTCCTCGGCCTGGGCCGGGCACTCGGCGAGACGATCGCCGTGGTGATGATCGGCGGGGCAATCCTGCAGATCCCGCACACGATCTACCAGCCGATGACGACCGTGGCCGCCACCATCCTGACCCAGCTCGACGGCGCCCAGGCCGACGGCACCGGCTTCTACGTGGCCACGCTGGCCGAGCTGGCGCTGGTGCTCGCCGTCATTTCCGTCGGCGTCAACCTGGTGGCCCGGCTCATCGTCAACCGGACCGGGCGGGTGACCGCTCCCGTCGGCGGCGCCTGATGAGCAGCACCAGCCTCTCGGCCGCCCCCGCGACGCGGCGTCGCCGCATGGCGACCCAGCTCTGGCGCGGCCTCACCTATCTCGCGCTGTTCCTCATCATGGCCCCGGCCGCCTGGATCCTCCTCGGCGTGGTCTCGCGGGCCTGGGCCCACTGGCGCTGGAGCGTCTTGTGGACCCCGCTCACCCCGACCGGCGGCGGCCTGCGCGACCAGATCCTCGGCACCCTCATCCTGATGTTCGCCGTGCTCGTGGTGGCCGGGACGATCGGCGTGATGGCCGGGATCCACCTCTCCGAGTTCGCCCGGACGGGCAAGCTGAGCGGGCGACTGAGCGGCCCGCTGCGCACCTCCTCGGACATCCTCTCTGGCTTCCCCTCCATCGTGCTGGGGTACGTCGGCTTCACCGCCCTGGTGGTCGGACTCGGGTGGAAGCTCTCGCTGCTGCCCGCCGTGATCATCCTGTCGATCATGGTCATCCCCTACATCGCCAAGACGACGGAGAACTCGCTGCGCCAGGTGCCCACGGGCTACCGGGAAGGCGCGGAGGCGCTGGGCATGTCGGCCGGCTACGGGCTGCGCAAGGTGGTGCTCAAGAGCGCGTTGCCGGGCATCGTGACCGGGCTGCTGCTGGCCCTGGCCATCGCGTGCGGCGAGACGGCCCCGCTCCTCTACACGGCCGGGTTCTCCAACACCCTGCCGCACTCCCTCACGGGGTCGCAGTTCCCCTACCTGACCTACATCGTGTTCACCTTCTACAACGACCCCTCGGTCCAGAAGCACTACCTGGCCTACGACGCCGCCCTGATCCTGGTGGTCATCGTGCTGCTGCTGCTCGTCGCCAGCCGGATTGTGGTGAACCGGACGCAACGCCACTCCGAGAGCGCCCGCGGCACCGCTCGGCGTCGCCTCTTCGGCGGGGGCGGCAACGGCTCCGGTCAGGACGCGGCGGCCGAGCCCGGCCTGGTCCCGTCCGCGGCGGCCCTGCCCGGCAAGTCCTGACCACCTAAGGTGGCGCCGTCGCCCGGGAACGGGCCCGAACGTGTCGCACGAGGAAAGGACGGACCGTTGAGCGCAGGAGCCGAATGGGGCCCCCTGGCCCGCCTGGCCGGGATCTGGGAAGGCGAGAAGGGCGAGGACGTCGCCTACGCCAACCAGGACGGAAAGATCGGGCTGACCCCCTACCGCGAGCACATCGACTTCAAGCCGTTCGGCCCGGTGGAGAACGGGAGCCAGGTGCTCTACGGCCTCGACTACCGCATGGCGGCCTGGCGCGGCGACGAAGAGAGCCCGTTCCACACCGAGGTCGGCTACTGGATGTGGGACGCCCGCGACAGCGTGGTGGTCCGCTGCTTCCTGATCCCGCGGGGCTCGGCAATCGTGGCGGGCGCCATCGTGGCGGCCGACGACCGGAAGTTCACCCTGCACGCCAGCGTGGGCAGCCAGACCTACGGGATCCTGTCGAACAACTGGCTCGACAAGAACGCCCAGGCCATCCGCTACGAGGTCACGCTCGACACCAGCGTGGACGATGCGTTCACCTACACCGAGACCACGGTGATCAAGCACGCCCGCCTCCCCGAAGAGGTCATCCACACCGACAGCAACACGCTGCGCAAGATCGCCGACGCCTAAGGCGGACCGGTAGGGTCGGCGGCGGCGGGGGCCGTTGCCGCAGGGAGGCACGACATGTTCGAGTGGTCGGAAGAGCAGCTGGCGATCCAGGACGCGGTGCGCCGCTTCGTGGAGGAAGAGGTCAAGCCGAACGTCGAGGAGCTCGAGCACGGCGACACCCCGCCCTACGAGGTGATCCGCAAGCTGTACCGCACGTTCGGGCTCGACGCCCTGGCCCGCGACTCCTTCAAGAAGGCACTCGAGCGCAAGACGTCCGGCGCTGCGGCACCCGAGCGGTCCGAGGGCGGTGGCAACGCCGCCCTGACCCTGATCCCCATCATTGAGCTGTGCCACTACTGCCCCGGCATCGTGACGGCGCTCGGCGTCAGCACCGGCCTGGCCGGGGGCACCATCATGAAGGGCGGCACGCCGGCGCAGATGGAGCGTTGGGCGCTGGACCTTTTGACGTTGGACAAGGTCGGGGCCTGGGCCATCACCGAGCCCGACTCGGGCTCCGACGCCCTGGGCGGCATGAAGTCCTCGGCCTTGCGCGACGGTGACGAGTACATCCTCAACGGGAACAAGACCTTCATCACGAACGGCCCGTACGCCGACACCATCGTCTTCTACGCCAAGCTCGACGACGGCAGCGACACGCCGCTGCGCCAACGCCCGGTCCTGACCTTCATCCTCGACCGCGGCCTGCCCGGGCTGGAGCAGTCCAAGCCGTTCCGCAAGATGGGCCTGCACTCCTCCCCCACCGGCGAGCTCTTCCTCACCGACGTGCGGGTCGGCAAGGACCGCCTCCTCGGCGAGACGGAGGGCAAGGGCGGGAACGAGGGGCGCGAGAGCGCCAAGGGGAACTTCACCACGGAGCGGGCCGGTGTCGCCGCCATGTCGCTCGGCCTCATCGAAGAGTGCCTGAAGCTCTCGGTGCAGTACGCCAAGGACCGGCTGCTGTGGGAGCGGCCCATCGCCGAGTTCCAACTCATTCAGCTGAAGCTGGCCCGCATGGAGGTCGCCCGGCTCAACGTGGAGAACCTCGTGTTCCGGCACATCGAGATGAGTTCGGCGGGCAAGAGCCTCACGCTGGCCGAGGCCTCGGCCATGAAGCTGTACTCGGCGCAGGCGGCGTCGGAGGTCGCCATGGAGGCGGTCCAGCTCTTCGGCGGCAACGGCTACATGTCCGAGTTCCGGGTCGAGCAGCTGGCGCGCGACGCCAAGGTGTTCCAGATCTACGCCGGCACCGACGAGATCCAGGTCACCCACATCGCCCGCGACCTGCTGAACCGGTGACGTGACCGACCTGTTCGGTCCGGCGGCCGCCGACGCCGTGTTCGACGACATGGTCGATCAACGCCGCGCCCTGCACCGCCGGCCCGAGCTTGCGTTCGCCGAACACGAGACGACGGCGCTGATCCGGGACCACATGGCCTCCCTCGGCATCACCGAGACCCTCCGCACCACCGAGACGGGCGGCATCTTCACCATGGAGGGCGGGCGGCCCGGGCGGAGCGTGGTCCTGCGGGGCGACATCGACGGGTTGCCGGTGCAGGAGGACGAAGCCCGCACCGTCCACTCCGAGGTCGAAGGCGTCATGCACGCGTGCGGGCACGACGTGCACGTGGCCTCCATGCTCGGCGCGGCCTCGCTCCTGGCGGCGCGACGCGAGGACCTCCCGGGCCGCTACATCTTCCTCTTCCAACCGGCCGAGGAGGCGCTCTGCGGCGCCAAGGCCATGCTCGAGCGCGGCGCGCTCACGGCCATGGAGGGCGCCCGCCTCGTCGGGTTCCACGTCACCTCCCAGGTGCCCTCGGGCTTCGTCGCCCTGCGGTCGGGCATCGCCATGTCGGAGGCCAACTCGCTGCGCATCACCCTGACCGGGCCCGGAGGGCATGGCGCCATGCCCTCGGCCACCGGCGACGTGATCAGAGCCACGGCGGAGCTCGTGAGCCGCCTGGGCGAGGTGGCCTCGGGCCTGCGCTACGAAGAGAGCGACTGCGTGTGCAGCGCCGGCACGGTCCACGCCGGCACGGCGGTCAACGTCGTGCCGACCTCGGCCCGGGTGACCGGCACGCTGCGTACCTTCACCGAGGCCCAGCACGAGGAGGCGCTCGTCCGCCTGCAGGACCTGTGCGACGGGGTCGCCGACGACCAGGGCGTCCACGTCCAGCTCGAGTTGCCCGAGCACACCCGGGCCGTGGTCAACGACGCCGAGGTCACCGCCGCCGTGGAGGCGGAGGCCGGCGTCGTGCTCGGCCCGGACAACGTCTTCCGCATGCCGCCGGTGGCGCCGAGCGACGACGTCAGCGAATTCCTGCACCACCTGCCGGGCTGCTACTTCTTCGTCGGCGGGGGCGCGGCGGACGGCTCGAGCGGGATGCACCACAGCCCGACCTTCCTCGTCGAGGACGAGTCCCTGCGGGTCGGGGCCAATGTCCTGGTGCGCAGCGCGCTGGCATTGGCCGTGGCGTGACCCCGGCGGGCACAATGGGCCGATGACCACCGGGGGCCTGTTCGACATCGCGGGGAAGACGGCGCTGGTCACGGGCGGTACACGGGGCATCGGCAAGATGATCGCCGAGGGCTTCGTGGACGCTGGCGCGACGGTCTACATCTCGTCGCGCAAAGCCGACGCCGTCGCCGAGGTGGCCGCCGAGCTCTCGACCAAGGGCACGTGCATCGGGATCCCGGCCGACCTGGCCCAGGAGTCCGAGTGCCGCCGGCTGGCCGAGGAGATGGCGGGTCGGGTCGACGCCCTCGACATCCTGGTGAACAACGCCGGCGCCACCTGGGGTGCCCCCCTGGTCGACTACGACGAGGCGGCCTTCGAGCGCGTGCTGTCCCTGAACGTGAAGGGCGTGTTCCATCTGACGAAGTTCCTCGTCCCGCTCCTGCAAAAAGCGGGCAGCCAGGAGGAGCCGGCGCGGGTCATCAACATCGGCTCCATTGACGGCATCGGGGTCCCCACCCTGGAGACCTACGCCTACTCGGCCTCGAAGGCGGCGGTGCACCAGCTGACCCGCCACCTGGCCAAGCGCCTGGCCCCGACCATCACGGTCAACGCCATCGCCCCGGGCCCGTTCGAGTCCAAGATGATGGCCGCCACCCTGGAGGCGTTCGGCGAGCAGATCGCGGCCAGCGCACCGCTGCGCCGCATCGGGCGGCCCGACGACATGGCCGGCGCGGCGATCTACCTGTCGTCGCGGGCCGGGGCCTACCTCACGGGAGCCATCATCCCGGTCGACGGGGGAATCGCCACCACCCGCTGAGCCGTACTCCTCACCAGTTCGCCACGAATCACTACAGGGGGTTCATCAATGTTCCTGCTCCATCAGGTCCACCGTGTCGCCGGGAAACAGGAGGACGCCTTCGATGACGCCTTCCGTGACGAATACCTCCCGGCACTGGCCAAGTCCGACGGGAGCCGACTCCTCTGGTACCTCCGCCTGTCGCACGGCAGCGGCCAGGCCTACACCGTGGTCTCGATCACCGGCTGCCAGGACGCCGCGGCGTGGGGCGAGCTGGCCGAGCGCGTGCGTGGCGGTGACCTGGCCGCGTGGTCGGCCAAGGTCGACGGCATGCGGCACAGCACCGAGGCCAAGATCGTCCAGCCGGTGCCGTGGTCGCCGCTGCAGGAGATCGACTTCAACAGCGTGCCGGTGAATGCCGAGACCCACAAGAACTCTCTCTTCATGGAGGACACCGCTTGGCCGTTCAAGGGCGGGCTCGACGCCTATCTCGCCAAGGCCGGCACGCTCTACGACCACACGCTGAGCAGCCAGAAGGAAGAGGGCATCGGGATGATCGAGCTGGAGGCGGCCTTCCAGCCCGTCTACGGCACCCACCAGACGACCGAGGTGATCCTGTGGCAGCGCGTGGTCAACACGAAGGCCGTCATGTGGATGCTGGGCCACGACCTGCCGCCCGAGGCCTCCGCGCCGGGCACCTGGCTCCACGACGCCCTGGAGGTGCGCGACCAGTGGGAGAGCCGCCTCCTGCGCAGCGCCTCATGGTCGCCGCTGTACTGAGGCCGTGACCCCGGACGGCGGAGAACCCTTCGACCTGGCGCGCACGTTCGTGCACCTCGGGCTGGGCTCCACCGCGACTCCGCTCCCCGGCTTCGAGTGGTCGTCCGAGTACATCTCGTCCTACCGCAGCCGGGTCGCGTCCGACGGGAAGGAGGGACGACTGGTCTGTGTGATTGCGCAGGATGCGACCTGGGACAGCTGGGAGCGGCACCCGGCCGGCGAGGAAGTCGTCTACCTGCTGTCGGGTCGCGTCGACATCGTGCAGGAGATCGACGGCGCAGACCACGTCGTGGCGCTCCGGCCCGGTGAGGCCATGATCAACCCCACCAACGTCTGGCACGCGGCCCGGGTCCACGAACCGGGACTGGCGCTCTTCATCACGCCAGGCGACGGGACGGAGCATCGCCCGCTCGCCTGAGGGTCAGCGAACAGGAGCCAGGTCGTGCGGCCCCTGGGGCGGGTAGCCCCCGGCGTTCCGAATGGCCTCTCCCCACGGGTTGAGGACACTGAGCAGGACATCGAAACCGTCACCGAGCGCCTGCAGGATGACGGCGCACTGGCTATCGGTCGCGACCTCCACCGCCTCGCGCAGCGTCCTCCCTTCGTCGGTGAGCGCGCCGCTCTCTATCAGGCCCCTGTCGACTAACCGGGCCTCGGCGGCGGCGAGCTGTTCGTCGGTCCACGCCCGCGTGCGAATGTAAGACCGAAGCGGCAGGCCCCAATAGAGCTCGGTCAGCAGCCCCACCTCCGTCGCGTCGAGGCCGGCGGACGTCCAGGCCGCCGTGTGGGCGTCGCCCCGGTATTCGCGCAGCTGGTCGGCCAACCGCCACATGACGCCCATCGGATCCTCGGGAGCCTCCAGGCTCTGCAATCCGGCGAAGAGCGGCTTGCCTTCGGGGCGGAGGGGCTCGTTCGCCTTGGCCAGGAGCCGCGTCGCCTCGGCGAGCCCGGCGGGCTCCGGACCGAGGATACGCACCAGCTGCGCGACCGCGCCCCTCGTGCGCGCGGCGCAGATCGTCGACGCGTCCACCTTGGTCCACCCGAACCGCACCGCCGGCACGACCGCCTGAGGATTGAAGACGGCGAACGCGGCCGC
Organism: Acidimicrobiales bacterium; assembly: GCA_036271495.1. Taxonomy (GTDB): domain Bacteria; phylum Actinomycetota; class Acidimicrobiia; order Acidimicrobiales; family RAAP-2; genus Bog-473. The sequence goes on along the minus strand of DATBAO010000102.1, from coordinate 1,657 downwards.
CACGACCTCGCCGGGTACCTGGCCCATGACCGAGCCACGGCTGGTGAAGTAGGCAGCGCCGTCGGGAAACTGCACACCGCTCGGGAGCGAGCCGGGGCTGGGCGAGAAGCCGAGCGCGGCATAGGCCGCATGACATTCGGGCGAGAAGTACACCTGGCCGGCCACGGGCTCCAGCGCCATGGCCAGCCTTCTTGTCTCAGAACCGCGCAACCGGGTCACAATTGCCACCCTACGTCGGAGCCTTCCCCTTAACGTCGTACCCGTGACGACGGGGGACGACCAGGACTGGCTCCGCCCTTCCCCTGCGCTGTGGCGGATGCGGCGAGCCGAGGTCGTGACGATCTCGGTGGTGCTCGCCGCGTGCGTCGGCCTGATCGTCTGGGCCGTGGGCGGTCCGCTGCCCGGCGTCATCAGCGCCCTCGTCGTGGTGGCGCTGGGTGTGCTCTGGGCCTGGTTCCTGCGCCGCCGCTTCCGGGCCTGGCGATACTTGGAGCGCGACGAGGACCTTCTCGTCGCCCGCGGGGTCATGGTGCAGCGGCTCTCCGTGGTGCCGTACGGGAGGATGCAGTTCGTCGAGGTCACCGCCGGACCGGTTGAACGGTTCTTCGCGCTGTCAACGGTCAAGCTCCACACGGCGGCCGCGGCCAGCGACGCCCGCATTCCGGGCCTGGAGCAGGCGGAAGCGGCGCGGCTGCGGGACCGCCTGACCGAGCTGGGCGAGGCGATGGCGGCGGGCATGTGAGCGGCAGCGCCCCCGTGCCGCCGTCTTCCGACGAGGGGTGGAGCCGGCTCCACCCGCTCACGCCCATCGCCCGCATCGGCCGGCTGGCGCCGGCGCTGGTGCTCCTCCTCGTGGTGTCGACCGTGCACTCGCGCGCCGAGAACAGGACGGCTGAGACCGACTACCTGGTCGTCTTCGCGCTGCTCTCCGCGCTGTACGGCTACATCCACTGGATGGTGACGCGCTGGCGCATCGAAGGGGACACGCTGCGGATAGAGACCGGACTCATCCGGAAGGATTCGCGACGCTTGCCCCTGGCGCGGGTGCAGGCCGTCGACATCGTGCGGCCCTTCATGGCCCGGCTGCTCGGCGTGTCCGAGTTGCGCATCCGGCTGGCCGGATCGGGGTCGACCGACGGCAAACTGGCCTACCTGTCGGAGGCGCAGGCGGCGGAGCTCCGGGTCCTGCTGCTGGCGGGCCACGTCGACTCCAAGGCGGCGGCATCGAGCAACACCGGCCTGCCGATGGCCACCGTGGACCTCGGGCGACTCCTGGCCTCCGTCTTCCTGTCGCTCACCACGATCGTCCTCGTGGGGACGGTCGCCGCGCTGGCAGTCCTCGACCAGTTCGAGCCGAAGACGGCGGCCGGCCTGGCCGGCTTCCTCGCCGTCTATCTCCTCAGCGCCGCCGGCGTGATCTGGCGCCGCCTGTCGGGCCAGTACGCCTTCGTCGCCGTCGAGGCACCCGAGGGGGTCCGTATCCGCCGCGGCATGCTGCAGACCATCTCCGAGACGGTCCCCTACGGCAGGATCCAGGCGGTGCGTCAGGTCGAACCACTGTTGTGGCGGCCGTTCGGCTGGTGCCGACTCGAGGTCGACGTGGCGGGGGCCACGGCGCGCAACCAACGGGGCGAGGGCACCAGCGTGGTGCGCAAGG
>DATBAO010000101.1:0-5178 GCA_036271495.1 Acidimicrobiales bacterium | reverse complement strand
CTGGTCCTTGTCGACGCCGTACTTGTGCGCGTACGAGGGCGCCAGGAAGGAGAAGGCCGCCGGGGAGGAGAGGCCCGGGTCGGTGCCGTCGCCGACGGCCCGGATGCCCGTCAGCCCCGAGTAGCCCGTGTCCTTGAGCTTCTCGACGCCGATGGCCATGGCCGTGTCGTACGCACCGGAGGCCACGGCGTAGCAGGCGTTGCGGAAGGCCTCGGAGCCCGTGGCGCAGTAGTTCTCGACTCGGGTGACGGGCTTGTAGTCGATCTTGAGGGGGCGGGACAACGTGGTGCCGCAGACACCCGAGGTCATCGTGCCCAGCCAGAAGGCGTCGATGTCGGCCAGCTCGAGATTGGGGACCGAGGCGACGGCCTCGGTCGTGGCGTCCGTGAGGAGATCGTCGACGCCCTTGTCCCACAGCTCGCCGAAGCGGGTGCAGCCCATGCCGATGACGGCCACCTGGTCGCGAATGCCCTTGCTGCTCATTGCCTCACGCTCCTCGATCCTCTACGGCCGGGCGGGCCTTCCAGAAGTAATTGTGCACGCCCTGAGCCGTCCAGACGCGCCGGAAGGTCATCGTGACCCGGTCGCCGATGGACAGCTCCGAGGCGACCACGTCGGTCATCTCGCAGCGGTAGCGGCCGCCCCCGTCAAAGTCGACGATCACGCCCACCACCGGTGGGGACAGGCTAAAGGCCAGATGGTCGATGGTGAACGTGGCCACCGTGCCCGGCACGTCGGCCAGGCGCTCGGGCTGCATCTGGTCGATCGTGTGACACGACAGGCAGGCCCGGGTCGGGGGCATGTGGCGGAACCCGCAGACCAGGCAGCGGCTGGCCACGAAGCCGTACTTCCACTGCTCGGAGCGGTGGACGGTCGGCGCGCCCGGCCGCTCGGGATCGGGGCGGCGGGGCGGCTCGCGGTGCATCTGGCCCCGCCAAGTCAAGAAGGTCGCATACGGCAGGTCGTCCCGCCCGGCCGCCACCTGCTCGGCCACCGACGGGACGCCGGCGGCCTTGCGGGCGGCCTGCGCTTTGGTGAGCTCGTCGGTGGTGCGCAGCACGAGGGCGTCGGCCCCGTCGGCCAATGACAGCACGACGATCACCTGCCCGGGCTCGGCCCGTTCCAGGACGTCGCACAACGCGATGGCGGCGGCGGCGGCGCCGAGGTTGCCGATCGTCCCTATGAGGTCGGGTGCCAGGGTGCCGTCACGGACGCCGAGGCCCTTGGTCACGGCCTTGACCGCCCGCACGTGCAGGCCGGTGACGATGGCGTGGTCGATGTCGCCCTCGGCCAGGCCCGCGTCCTTCAGGGCCGCCGCGAAGGCCTCGCGGGCGAGCGGGACGTACATCTCCTCGCCGAAGCGCTCCTCCCAGACGTGGGAGTCCGCCTCGCCGGGCACCCGCCAACGGTCGAGGAACTCGTCGCTGGCCGCGCCCCGCCCAATGAGCTCGGCCACCGCGCCGTCGGGGGCGCAGACGATGGCGGCCGCCCCGTCACCGCTGTCCCGCTCCTCGGCCGAGCCGGCCAGGCCGGTGCGGAGGTCCGACGTGACGGCCATGGTCGTCCGACCGCCGGCAGCCGTGCCCAGCGCCTGCACCAGCACGCCCACGGCGGACCGTGACGAGCCGGCGAAGTCATAGGCGCCGCAGGCCCGCCCGAGCCCGAGCGCCGCATGGACCGTCGTCGCGCTCGTCTTGTCCAGATACGCCGGGTCGGGTGTGGAGAAGAAGAGGTCCTGCACGGCGGCGGCGCCGGCGCCGACGCCGGCTCCCGCTCCCGCCCCCGCCGCGATCGCCCGCCGGGCCGCCTCGACGCCCAGCGTGGTCGTGTCCTCGTCGTGGGAGGCCACAGCCCTGGTGCCCCGGCCCCCGCCGCTGCCCAGGACGCCGGCGATGGCCCCCCGTTGCAGCCGCCAAAACGGCAGGTAGGTCCCCCAGGAAGCGATACCGGCACTCATAGAAGGATCATCCCAGACATGGAGAAGGCCGCACACATCCCCGGCACCGATGACGATCGGCCCAGCGTGCCCGGCCAGCCGATCCTGATCAGGCCGCTGACGGCCGGCCGGCCCTCATGTCGGCCCGCCTGGCCTTCGTCGCCGCCTCGTCGACCACCAGGGTCAACTCCTCCAGCGACCCCGTCAGCACGACGCCGTAGTCACGACGGGCGCCCTCGACGCTGACGTACTCGTCCAGCACGTCGTCCAACACGACCGCCGCCGGCCGGTCCAGCGGGTCGCCCCAGCCGCCTCCGCCGCCGTAGTCGAAGTTGAGCTTGTCGCCCGCCTGCAGGGGCTCCCAGTCCGCCGTGTGCGCCACCACGAACGCATCGGCCGACCCGTACTTCAGGGTCAGCCGGTTGGGCGCCCCCGGACAGCCCCCGGCGATGCCGGGCATGGGGTACTTCTGCCCCACCACGTACGTGTAGACGGCCGCCGGGACCCGCACCTCCTTCACGTAGTGCGAGCCGCAGCCGCCACGCCACTGGCCGGGACCACCGGAGTCCGTCCGGTAGTCACGGCTCCACTGGATATGCGGGTACAACGACTCGTTGATCTCCGCCGTCGCCTTCCAGAGGTTGCCGAAGGAGGCCGAGACCGCACCCCAGGCGTCCATCCCCTTCGCCGCATTGCACCAGCCGGCATACACCTCGGCCGAGCCGTCAATGAACTCGTAGCCGGTGCGCGGATCGGTGCCACGGATGATCGTCGGGATGCCGGTCTTGTAGGTCTGGGGCACGGCCCGGTCGGGCAGCACGCCGGACAACGCGACCGCGATCACCTCGCCGATGTCGGCGCCGGGGTGGTGCGTCCCCGCCGACACCGGTCGCCCCGGGCGTGGGTTCAGGACACACCCCTCGGGCACGATCAGCTCGATGGAATTGAAGAACCCCTCGTTCTTCGGGATTTCGGGGTCCATCATGGCGGCGACCTGGGCCACCGTGTAGCCCCGCGTGTTGCCATAGGTCGACCAGGCCTGCAGCTCCTGGCGATCGTCGGAGCCCGTGTAGTCGATGGTCAACTTCGCGCCGTCGACGCTGATCTTCACGTGGAGGTGGATGTCGGGGTTGCCCAGCGGGTCGTGGTCGACGTAGGCGTCGCCCTCGTACACCCCGTCGGGCCACCCGGTGATCTCCTCGCCGAAGCGTGCCGCCGCGTAGTCGATCATGTGGTCGACCGCCGCCTCCACCATGCCGACGCCGTAGCTCTCGACGAGACCGGCCAGGCGCACCACCGCCTGCTCGGCCGCGCCGATCTGGGCCCGCAGGTCGCCGACGTAGCCGTCGACCCGGTTGTTGACCTGCAGCGCGTACAGCACGTCCCGTCGCTCCACGCCGCGGTCGATGACCTTCACCACGGGCCAGCGCACGCCTTCACCCCAGATGTCGGTGGCGGTGACGTTGTAGCCACCAGGGACCCCACCGCCCGTGTCGCCGTGATGGCACTGGATGGAGGCGATGAGGACCAGGCGCCCGTCCACCACCAAGGGGGCGAAGACGTTGTAGTCGGGCAGGTGCCCGCCGCCGTGATACGGATCGTTGGCCACGAAGACGTCGCCGAGGTGGAACTCGTCGACCCCGAGGAAGTCCAGCGCGAAGCGCACCGGGAGCGTCGAGGTGAGCATGAACTGCGGGATCCCGACGCTGAGCGCAGCCAGCCGGCCCTGGCCGTCGAGGATGGTGGCGTTGCGCTCGTTCGACTGGTTGAGGATGGGCGTGGTGGCGGTGCGCGAGACGTACATGGCCATCTCGAAGCAGACGGTCTCCATGGTCCCCCGGATCACCTCGGCCGTCACCGGGTCGACCGCCCCTCCCGCCATGAGGCGGTCCCTCGGTCCGGCCAATGCCTGCAGATCGACGTGCATGGCCCCTCCTCCGGGAGTCAGCCCAGGGTCCGTGAAGGGCGCCGGCAACGAGCGCTGCCAGGACTTTCCCGGCCGCCGGCTGCTGACAGCCGTGTCAGGTCACTGTACACGCCGCCCTCGGATTTCCCCGGGGGAGGCGGGCTGGCCCTACGCCGTCATCCCCACGATCGGCTGGTTGAGGACGATGGACCCGGTGGAGCCGAGGAACGGCGGGCCGTTGGTCGTCGGGAAGGCGAAGATGCCGCCGTCCGACGCGCTCAGGTAGTAGCCCCCTGCCACCGCGGTCATGCCGACGATCGGCTTGTTGAGCTTGATGGAGCCCGTCGAGCCGAAGAAGGTCGGGCCGTTGGTCGTCGGATACGAGAAGATCCCGCCGTCCGAGGCGACCAGGTAGTAGCCCCCCGCCAGCGGGGCGGTCATGCCGACCACGGGCTTGTTGAGGGGCAGCGATCCGGCCGAGCCCAAGAAGCCCGCGTCGCCGTAGTTGAAGATGCCCCCGTCGGAGGCGACCAGCCAGTAGCCCTTCCCGTCCGGGGTGGCCGCCATGCCGACAATGGGCTGGTTCAGCTTCAAGCTGCCCGTCGAGCCGTAGAACTGGGCGTCGCCGTAGCTGAAGATCCCGCCGTCGGAGGCGACGAGCCAGTAGCCCGCGCCGTCCGACGTCATGGCCATGCCGACAATGGGCGCGTTGAGGTGCAGGCTGCCCGTCGAGCCGTAGAACTGGGCGCTGCCGTAGGTGAAGATCCCTCCGTCGGAAGCCACCAGGTCGTAGCCGTCTCCGGCGGGCATGACCGCCATGCCGACGATCGGCTTGTTCAGCTTCATGCCACCGGTCGAGCCGAGGAACGGTGCCCCGGCGCCGTAGGCGAAGACCCCTCCGTCAGAGGCCACGAAGCGGTAGCCCGAGCGGGCGATGGGGGCGGTCATCAAGAACGGATCGGGTGTCCCGCTGTTGGTGAACGACCCGGCGGCGACGCACTCCCAGTTGGTCACGCACGACACGCCGATCGCCTGCGACTGCACGAAGTCGGTGCTCGAGGGCGTCGTGGCCGCCGACCACGTCGTCCCGTTCCAGGACATGGCTGTGGGGCCGAACGCGTTGACCGGCGTCAGCGCCCACCCCACTGCGGCGCAGGTGGTCGGGCTGAAGCAGTCCACGCCCTCAACGAAGTTGTCCTCGCTGGCCGAGGAGCTGGGCGTGGGGACGATCGTCCAGGCGGTGCCGTTCCACGTCTCGGCGAGGGACTGGAAGGTCCCCGATGCGTTCGACTCGCCGACGGCCTGACAGAACGCGGCGCCGGCACACGACACGGCG
>DATBAO010000100.1:0-4912 GCA_036271495.1 Acidimicrobiales bacterium | reverse complement strand
ACGAGGACATGGAGATGTTCGTCGCCATGTACGCCCAAGCCTCGCCGGATGGTCCTGCGCACTTCCCCGACGTGTGGCAGAAGTTCCGCGCGATGTGGGCCGAACCCTTCGACTGGACTGCCAAAGTAGAGCGGATCGTCGCACCGACCCTGGTCATCGTCGGCGATGATGACTACATCACTGTCGAACATGCAGAAGAGTTCTCCCGCACCGTCAAGAGCGGGCAGCTCGCCGTTGTGCCAGGCGCCTCCCATATTCTCCCTATGGAGAAGCCAGATCTCTTTAATGATCTCGTGCTCGATTTCACGGCTAACCCGATTCCCGAAACGATGATGCCCCTCCGGCGAAGGCCGAGCGAGTAACGGCAGGGGAACGTCCCCGAACGCCGGATAGGCGGTCTTGCGATTCGGCGACTGTCGTAGAATCGGCACATGTCAGACGGCGATCAGATCTACTGCGACTGGCGCTACGCCACCACACTGACCGATGAGGACCGCTCCCATCACGGGACCTTGGATTAGACGGCATGACACCTGTGCGTGCGTTCGGTGTATCGAAGCCGGTCGTATCGCCAGCCCTCCGGGTGGTTGGGAAGGGCCCTGGCCCGTCGGGCCGAGATCAAACTGACCTGTCGCAGAATGCCGGGTCGGGGCCTCCACACTTCGCAGGGACGATCGAACGATCACGGTCAGCCATTCGTCGTAGTTGCACTCACTTCCATCTGCTCGCCTAGACGGGCGTAAAGCCCGTGGAGCAGGAGGCAGCTCCGACTGTTGCGTATACGACCACGGGATAACCCTGCGCAGCGCTCCCGATATTGAAGGAGATTGCGGCTTCGCCGGTTCCGTCAGTAATGCCTGAGTTGGTACTCGTGGTCGTTGAGTAGTGCTTTGACAGAGTCACGCTGGCATTTGGTTGGTTCGACGTAATCGTTGCAGTCTCCTCGTACCCGTCGGGGGGAGACGAGTTGGACATGTAGATCAAGCAGGCCGGAGCGTTTGGACTTCCACCAGGCGACGGAGAGGAAGGCGGAGGTGGAGCGAATATCGGCGTGGAATAGAAGCCCGAAGTCCCGTAGGTGAAGACGCCGCCGTCAGCAGCGATGAAACGATACCCACTGCCACTGGTGGGTGACTCCATGCCTACGATCGGCTTATCTAAGGTCATGCTGCCTGTCGATCCGTAGAACGGTGCGTTGTACGAAAAGATCCCTCCGTCAGAGGCCACGAGCCAGTAGCCGCCAGTGGCCGCATCTGCCGCCATGCCGACAACGGGTCTATTGAGATGGATTGACCCGGTCGAGCCGAAGAATGGGACCCCATATGCGAAGATCCCGCCATCGGTGGCGACCAGCCAGTAGCCGCCAGTCGTGGGATCGACCGTCATGCCGACGACCACCTTGTTGAGGTGGAGTGACCCCGCCGAACCCTGGAATTCGGCGTCCCCGAAGGCGAAGATCCCTCCATCTGAGGCGACGAGGTAGTACCCGCCACCGTCGGGAGTTGCGGCGATGCCGACAATGGGGGCGTTCAAGCTGGTTTGTTCGCCAAGGAGCGCGGCATCACCACAGGCGGCGACATATCCGTCATTCGTGACAATCCAGTACCCCCCGTCGTCCGGTGTCGCTGCCATACCGACCACGGCGCTTCCGTAGGGAAATGGAGTTGCTTGAGCACAGCTCGTTCCGGCATGAGAGGTGAGTGTTGCCGCCTGTGCCGGTGCATTGGAAATGCTAAGGGCAGCTGCGGCCACTAGTAATCCAGTTGAAATGGCGATACCCACTCGGGCGAAGGTGTTGCGTAGAGATGACATCACTAGATCGATCACCCAACCACCTTGATCTCCGTAATTGGAATCTGACAAGGACAGAATGCCACTTGATCTGAGCTTTTCACTGGCCCGTCGTAGCTGGAGTCCGATAGAGCCCTTGAAGCATCTCAGAACGCGGGGCCGGTGAGGCGGGCCAGGCGGCGGCCCTCGCCGGTCAGGTTTTCTCGAGCCTCTACGGGGATCAACAATCGTCGGCGGGCGGGTCGGTGACGAAGTCGATCAGCTGCTCAACCGCGCCGACCAGCGCCGGCTCCAAATCGGCGTAGCTGTGCACCGATCGAAAAATCCGTCGCCAGCAGGTGGCCGGATCGGGCTCGCCCAGTGCTCGGCAAATGCCGGTCTTCCAGTCCTGCCCCTTGGGGACGGTCGGCCAGACGGTCAGCCCTACCACCGCCGGCCTGACCGCCTGCCACACGTCGACAAAGGGGGTGCCGGTCACCAGCACATCGGGGTGCGCCACTTCCTGGGCCAGCCGGCTCTCTTTGGTGCCGGGAACCAGGTGGTCGACCAAGACGCCCACACGACGGCCCGGTCCAACGCCGAAGTCCGCTATCTGAGCAGCCAGATGGTCGATCCCGTCCAGACGCTCCACTACAACGCCCTCCACCCGCAGGTCGTCGCCCCAAACCCGCTCGATCAGCAAGGCGTCGTGGATCCCCTCGACAAGGATGCGGCTGGCCCGAGCAGCCCGAGCTCGCCGTCCAGCGATAGCCACCGAACCGGATGCGGTGCGTGAAGCGGTGGTGGATGCGACTCGGGGACGGACCAGTGTTGCCACCCGTCCTTCAGCGGCGAAGGCCCCCGGCACCAAGTTGAACATCCGCACCTGACCGGACTTGGACTGCAGCGTCACGACGTTGGCTCGAAGCTCGACGACCCGGCCCGTGAAGCCCGAGGCTCGATGCACGACCCTCAGCCCCACCACCGCCTCAACCTCGGGGTGCCGGTTGGCCTCAGCACGAGCTCTCTCTCGAGGGTCAGCCAGGACGTCGACCCAAGGATCGGGCGTGCGGCTCACGGTGATGACCGTACCCGACGACCGTTCGTGTCCAGCGGATGCGGTCAGCCCTGAAGAAGAGTCTTTGGTATCAGGCTCGCCGGCGATCGCCAGTGCGCGTTGTCGAGAACTGTTCGCGGCAATGGCGGCGCGCAACGGACCGGTGTGTTTGTGCCACGACACTCCAGGTCCACGTTGTGACCAATGTCGGCCGTGATCTGCGCGGGGATCCTTCGCCATCCTTCGTCAGATGGCGACCAGTCGGGTACCGCGTATCCCAGACCGCCGGTCGGTGAGACACTGCGGCACAAAGGTGACGCGTCACGACCTTCCGTTTTCAGCCGGAGGTCGTCACTCGATGCCAAAGCTATTGACCTTCTCTGGATAGATGCGTATGAAAGCTTGACCGAATCCTGCGCCTAGTTTGGTCCCACCCGTCGTGATCGCCTCCGCACGTCCGCGAACCTCGAGCATTCGGGGCTGCCAGGGGTCGGTCGACACCAGATCATCGATCACGATCGCCGCCCAGGCATTTGCCTGGACGTCTCGATACTTCTTCGTTGTGGCAACGTGGAACCCCCCAACATCAAGGGTACCGAGCTCACTGTTGTAGTGAAACGAGGTAGGCACCACGTGAGGCTTACCGTCTGCACCAGCTGTTGCGATCCTGCCCAAGCGCTGGCTGGCGAGGTACTCGGTCTGTGCGGGAGTCAGTTCGGCCATATCCATATCTTCGCGCCGGAAGCTTCTTCCGCTTCCCGGCGGCCACGGCGTCCCAAACCGCCTGCTCGGCTCCGAGGTAAACGGCTACAGCTGTGCCGTATTAGGCAGCCGCAGCTCTCGCGCGTAGGTCAAGCGCACCTTGGCTAACCCATCTCGCCGGAAGATTCCTCATGACAAGGCCGAAATCTAGGACGCATGATCCAGCTGGAAAGGCGTCGGTATTGTCGAACAGCGTCGACCTCATGTCGTCAATGGCGACGGGTTGGGCATCCCAACTCTGGGCCTCCAGCCGGACTCCCGTTAGAGTCCCCGAGTATCCGCTGGGCGAGAAACCAGTGGACCCTCGCCTGAAGAAGTCGATCGCCGTCACGGTGTCAGAAAACAGCTGACCCCCGACCACGGCTGCTTCGTGCGCGGTCACCGAAAGCCCGAGTAGCCGATCACGACTTTGCACTTCCAGACGCAGGTCCGGTCCGGCGTCGTCAATGCCGAACTTGGCCATGCGGTGCGTGCCGGGAAACAACCGGTCTCCTGCGAGAGCTGTAATCCGAGAGTTCGTGTCCCGCCTCGGGATGTAGACGCCCACTTGGGTACCGCACCCGTCATCCCATTCAACGGCAAAGCGATGGGCGACATTCTCGGTTGTAATGCCGACCGATCCAGGGCAACCATTGGGCCGAAGGTCTCCGAGACGGATGAAGCACACTCCTCCCACCGCCCAACCCGAGACCAGCTGCGGGCGAAACGGAGCTGGCAGTTGTCGCTGCACGACTTCGGGGTCGATGCGGTAGTTCACGAGCAAACGTCGCTCGATGGTGCAGGCAACGGACTTGGCAAGCATTCAGGCTCCTTTCGGGCCAAGGGTGGCGCTGGGCGGCCTCCGCTTGCGGCGTTGACGCAGCACGATCTGTTCGGGACATACGGTCGACAGGAACTGGCCCACACAGACAGCAAGACGTTCTTCGACCAGCGAGTAGTAGATCCGATTGGCGTCTCTGCGTTCGACGATCAGGCCGGCGTTCTTTAGAACGCCGAGGTGGCGCGAGATGGAGGGAGCGCTGATCGTAAAACGAGCAGCGATCTCACCCGCAGTCAGCTCGCCGGCTTGGAGATCCTGGAGAATCTGACGGCGGGTTGGGTCTGCGAGAGCCCTGAATACTCCTGCGTCGTCATCCATGGCTCGATATTAGCAAAATAGCTAATATAAACACAACCCAACCTTCCGACAATCGCAATACCGTCCCCGAACATTGATACTTCTCTGCGGGTCCACCGCTTGATTGCTGGTCCCTAATAATTTCGGGAGTGCTGGCGGGTTCGGTCTGACTCGAAGTCCCAAGGCGCCGTGAGGTGTCGTCGGCC
>DATBAO010000099.1:0-26747 GCA_036271495.1 Acidimicrobiales bacterium | reverse complement strand
GTCAGGTGGTTGATCCGGCCCGACAACAGGGCTATCTGCACCTCGGGAGAGCCGGTGTCACTGTCGTGCAACCGGTACTCGGAGATGGTGGCCTGCGTGTCGGGCATGAAGGAAGAACCTCGAAGAGCTTTCTGGAGTGTGGCGGGAACCTCTCCCAGCCGACAAATATCGTAGCAGCCGACCGCTGATCTGCGGTGATCGGCTGTGATCGGGGCTGGTCAGTCCCTGATCAGTGCTGATCGGCCGAGGCCAGGACCTTCTCGGTGGTGGCCACATCGACCCGCATTTGGGCGATGAGAGCCTCCACGGAGTCGAAGCGCTGCTCGGACCGGAGGCGGTGGGAGAAGGAGACCCCGGCCGCCTCGCCGTAGAGATCGCCGTCGAAATGGAGCAGGTAGGCCTCCACCAGGACCGATGCCGTGCCCGGCTCGTAGAAGGTGGGGCGGCGGCCGACGTTGATCGCGGCCTGGTGGAGCGAACCGTCAGCCCGCCGGAAATGCCCGGCGTAGACCGCGTCGGCGGGCAGAGCAATGTCATCGGCCACGGCCAGGTTGGCGGTGGGAAAGCCCAGCTCGGGTCCGCCGCGCCCGTCGCCGTGGACCACCTCCCCGCGGACCTCATGGGGCCGCCCCAGGAGCCGGGCCGCCCCGTCGACGTCGCCCTCGGCCAGGAGGGCCCGGATGCGGGTCGAGGACACGGCGTCGCTGCCGTCACCGGTCAGGCCGATGCCGACGACCTCGAAGCCGGAGTCGGCGCCCAGGCGGCGCAGCAGCTCGACGTTGCCGCGGCGGGCGTGGCCGAAGTGGAAGTCCTCCCCCACCACGACGAGGCGGGCCGACAGCTGGTCGACGAGGACCTCCTTGACGAAGTCCTCGGCCGACTCCTCGGCCCGGGCCAGGTCGAAGGGGATGACCACCGTGCGGTCGATGCCACAGTCGGCCAGAAGCTCGAGCTTCTGCTCGAGGCCGGTCAGCTGCTTGGGGGCCGAGTCGGGGCGCACCACGGCGGCCGGGTGGCGGTCGAAGGTGACGACGACGGTGGACAGGCCGGCGGCCGCGGCGCGCTCCGACAGGTCGCGCAGCAGGGCGCGGTGTCCCAGATGGACCCCGTCGTAGGCCCCGATCGTGACAGCGGTTCCCTCACCGGGCGGCATCGCGACCGAGGGTAGTCGGGCGTTCGTCACGGTCCGGCCAGCACCACGGCCGGCCGGATGCGGTCGCTGCCGGTCGCCTCGTAGACGGCCAGGAGCTCCCCCGTCTCGTTCAGCAGGGCCCACGGCCCGTCGCCCATGGCGCCGAGGGGGACCCGGTCGAGCGGCAACCCGGTGCGGATGGCGGCGGCGGTGTCCTCGGGGACGGTGACCGCATCGAGGTCCCGCATGGCCTGGGCCGGCGTGAGGACTTGATCGGGCGTCACGGCGTCGAGCGGGTGCATGTCGGCGGCGCCGAACGAGCCGATCTGCGTGCGGCGCAGGTTGGCCACGTGGGCGCCGCCGCCCAGCAGGCGTCCCAGGTCGTCGGCCAGCACCCGGATGTAGGTGCCCGACGAGCACACCACCTCGGCCCGGTACACGCCGGGGTGGCGCGGGTCCTGGTCCGGGTCCGGCGCCGGCGCCGGCGCCGTGTCGAAACGGCTGACCGTGACCGTGCGGTGGGCCCGCTCCACCTCGATGCCCTGGCGGGCCAGCTCGTGCAGCCGGCGCCCGCCCACCTTCACGGCCGACACTATGGGCGGCACCTGCTCGATCTCGCCCGTGAGCTGGGCCGCCGCGGCGGCGACCATCTCGGGCGTGATGTGGGACATGTCGTAGGTGGCGGTGACCTCTCCGGACGCATCGAGCGTGGCGGTCGCCGTCCCGAGCACGATGTCCGTCGTGTAGGTCTTGGGCAGCGCGGTCAGGAAGCGCATCAGGCGGGTGGCCCGGCCCAGCCCGACCAGCAGCACGCCGGTGGCGTCGGGGTCGAGCGTGCCGGCGTGGCCCACGCGGCGCTGGCCGAAGATGCGACGGCAGCGGGCCACCACGTCGTGCGAGGTCCAACCCGCCTCCTTGTCGATGACCACCAGGCCGGTGACGCTCCCCGGCGGGGGCGGGGGCGCCGACCCAGACCCAGGCCCTGACGCCGGACTCACCTCAGACTCGGACTCAGCCACGGGCCCCGCTCACGACTCGTCGGCCGGGGACTCCCCCTCGTGCGGGTCGTGCAGCCCGCGCAGCAGCTCCTCCACCCGGGAGCCCGCCGCAATGGCCGGATCGGCCTTGAAGGTCAGCCGGGGCGTGCGCTTCATGGTCATCTGCGCCCCCACGGAGCGCTGCAAATGCACCCGTCGCTCCTCGAGCACCACCGCCGTCGCCTCGTCGAGCGTGGCCAGGTAGACCACGGCGGTCCGCATGTCGGGTGCCACGTCGACCGACGTCACCGTCACCATGGGCAGCTCGTCGGCGTCGGCCAGGCGCTCCAACTCCTCGGCCAGCACCTGTCGCAGGACCTGGTTGACCCGCAAGGCCCTGGGATATGTCGCCGTGCGGCGTCGTACAGCCATCGCTCCCTACTCCTGCCTCAGCTCGACTCGGCCGACCGCGACCCGCCCCGACCCGAAACCGGACCCCGGAACCAGCGCGAGCGGGGTCGGTGGCCGTGGCCGTGGGCAACGGCGCGGTCGGAACGTGGACTCAGGTCCGGGCGATCTCCCGCTCGTCGTAGGTCTCAATGATGTCGCCGTCCTTCAGGTCCTGGAAGTCCGACAGCCCGATACCGCATTCGAAGCCCGAGGCCACCTCGCGCACGTCGTCCTTGAAGCGGCGCAGCGAGTTGATGGCGCCCTTCCAGATGATGGTGCCGTCGCGCAGGAAGCGCACCTTGGAGCCGCGGGTGATCTTGCCATCCCGCACGTAGCAGCCGGCCACGGCACCGATCCGGGGGACCCGGAACACCTCGCGCACCTCGGCCTCGCCGGTGACGACCTCCTCGTACAGGGGCGAGAGCAGGCCGAGCATGGCCGCCTCAATGTCCTCGAGCAGCTTGTAGATGATCTCGTAGGTGCGGATCTCGACATCGGACGACTCCGCCAGGTCGCGGGAGCGCTTGTCGGGGCGCACGTTGAACCCGATGATGGTGGCGTTCGACGCCGCCGCCAGCTGCACGTCGTTCTCGGTGATGCCACCGATGCCGCGCAGCACGAAGGACAGCTTCACGTCGTCGCGCTCCAGGCGCTTCAACGAGTCCGTCACCGCCTCCAGGGAGCCCTGCACGTCGGCCTTCAGCACGATGTTCAGCGTCGCCGTCTCGCCCCGCGAGATCTGCTCGAAGAGGTCCTCGAGCTTGGCGCCCGCCGCGGCGGCCACGGGCTTGTGCCCCGACAGCCGGAAGCGCTGGACCCTGGCCTCGCCCAAGGTGCGGGCCCGGGCCAGGTCCTTGGCGGCCCGCATCTCGTCCCCGGCGTGCGGCGGCTCGGAGAAGCCGAGCACCTGCACGGGCGTCGAGGGCAGCGCCTCCTTGATGTGGTCGCCCCGGTCGTCCACCAACGCCTTGACCTTGCCCCAGGCGGGACCGGCCACGACGGGGTCGCCGACGCGGAGGGTGCCCTGCTGCACGATCAGGGTGGCGACCGGCCCCCGGCCGGCCTCCAGGTTGGCCTCCAGCACGACGCCGCGGGCCTCGCCCTCGACACGGGCGGTCAGCTCCTCGACCTCGGCCACGAGCACGATCTGCTCGAGCAGGTTCTCAATGCCGGTCCCCTGCAGTGCGGAGACCTCGACCACGATGGTGTCGCCGCCCCAGGCCTCGGGCACGAGCCCGCGCTCGGACAGCTGCTGCAGCGCACGCGAGGGGTCGGCGTCGGGCCGGTCCATCTTGTTGACCGCCACGATGATCGGGACGTCCGCCGCCTTGGCGTGGTCGATCGCCTCGATGGTCTGGGGCATCACACCGTCGTCGGCCGCCACCACGAGGATGACGATGTCGGTCGCCTCGGCACCGCGGGCCCGCATGGCGGTGAACGCGGCGTGGCCCGGGGTGTCGATGAACGTGATGCGATGGTCCTGCCAGACGACCTGGTAGGCGCCGATGTGCTGCGTGATGCCGCCGGCCTCGCCGGCCACCACGTCGGTCGAGCGGATGCGGTCGAGCAGCAGCGTCTTGCCGTGGTCGACGTGCCCCATGACGGTGACCACGGGCGGGCGGGGCCGCTGGTCGGAGTCGTCCTCTTCGTCCTCGTCCTCGAAGTAGCGGGCCAGGAGCTCGGCTTCCTGCTCCTCGCCGGGGTCGACGAGGCGGATCTCGGCGCCGATCTCCGCTCCGAAGAGCTCGATCATGTCGTCGGTCAGCGATTGCGTGGCCATGACCATCTCGCCCTGCAGCAGCAGGAAGCGCACGATGTCGCCGGCGCTGCGGTTCAGCTTGGGGCCGAGGTCACGGGCCGTTGAGCCGCGCTCGATGATGATCTCGCCGTCGGGCACCGGAGCCGTGGACGGCTGGTACGTGGTGAGCTGCGTCGGCTCCAGCTCTTCGAGATTGCGCCGGCGTCGACGGGCGCGCCGTTGGGGCGGTCGCCGCCCCGGCATGCCGCCACGACCTCCGGGCGGCGGGGCACCGGTCGGCGCTCCCCCACCGGGTCGGCCACCGAAGCCGCCACCGCCACCGGCGGGACGGCCTCCATAGCCACCGCCGGCCGGGCCACCGGTTCCGGCGGGACGACCGGCGCCACCGGCGGGACGACCGCCTGTGCGCTGGGGGTAGGAACCACCCGGACGGGACGGCGGCGCGCTGGGGCGACGCCCACCCATGCCGGGCGGCGGTGGGATGGGCCGGCCGCTCGGGCCGAGCGGCGGACGGGTCCCCGGGGGCGGGGGTACGGGCTTGCCCGAAGGGCTGAGCGGGGGCCGGGGCGCGCTCTGGGCCGGTGCGGGGGCGGCCGGCGACTGCGCCGCCGGTGCCTGGGCGGCGGCGGGAGCTTCGGCCGCTGGTGCAGCCGGCGCGGCGGCGGCCGGCGCGGACGCGGCGGGGGCGGTTGGTGCCGCGGCCGGGGCCGGGGCTGCTGCGGGAGCAGGAGCGGAGGCCGCGGCGGGGGCCTGCGCCGGACGAGGCGCGGTGGGGGCCTGGGCCGGCCGCGACGCGGCGGGGGCCGTGGACGGCGCCGGGGCGGACTGGGCCGCGGGCGCCGAGGTGGCCGGCGGTGCCGCCGGTGGCGGGGTCGGGCGGCTGCTGCTGATCAGGCGAGGTGAACGGGCCGGCGCCTCAGCGGCGGCGGGGGCGTCGGCCCCGGGCCCACCGGCAGCCGGTGCGGACACCGGGCGGGCGGGAGCATTTTTGACGGGAGCGCTGCTGGCGGCCGAGCTGCTCGAGACGGTCGTGAGCGGTCGCCGCGCCGGGGCTTCGCCGTCGGCGGCACTGTCGTCGCCGCCCACAGGGGCCGACTTGGCGGCCTTGGTGGCCTTGGCTGCCTTCTTGGCCGGTGCCGGCTCCTCGGGCTGGACCGGGCGACGCAGGCCTTCGGCGTCGGCCTTGCGGCGGACGCGGTCGGCCTGCGCGTCCTCAATGGAGGACGAATGGCTCTTGACCCCGATCCCGAGGGAAAGGGCCAGCTCCAGCCCCTCCTTGTTGGTGAGGCCTAGCTCTTTGGCCAGCTCATAGACGCGGATCTTCTTCGGCAAGTGGTTCTCTTTGTCCTTGTTTTGTCTCGGGGCAAGGCGTCAACCCAGCCCCCTATCCTCGCACATCAGGTGCGGGGCGCCCCCACGCCTCACCCAGATGCGCACGCAACTGCTGCAGGTCCCCAGCGTCGAGAGACGCCCTGAAGGCCCGCTGGAAGCCGTGCCGGCGCACCGCTTCGTCCAGGCAGCCGGGAGAGTCCCGGCACAGCCAGGCCCCACGCCCGGCACCGTGCCTGTCCACCGACAGGGCCCCGCCCGGAAGCCGGACGATTCGGATCAGCTGGTCGGCCGGCAGGGCGCTCCGGCAACCGACACAGGTCCGTGTCGGCGCTATGCCTCGGCCTCTTCTGACGCCTCGGCCACGACGATGACCTCCCCGTCGGCCGTCTCGACCGCGACGACCTCGTCGACCGTCACCTCGCCGTCGGCCGACTCGGTCACGGTCAGGTCATCGACGATGACCTCCCCGCCGGGGGTCTCGGTCACCGTGACATCCTCGATGGTGACGCTCCCGTCGCCGGACTCGGTCACCGTGACGTCCTCGACGGTGACGCTCCCGTCCTCGGACTGGGTCACCGTGACGACCTCCTCGGACGGGTCCTCCGCCTGGTGGGTCCACTCCTCGGCCGACATGGCCTCGCCGCCCTCTGCGGGCTTCCAGACCAGCTCGCCCTTCTCGTCCTCGATCCACTCGCCCTCGGCCCAGTCCTGCTCGCCGTAGCCGCCGGCCTCTTCCTCGGCCAGCTGTGTCTCGCTCTTGATGTCGATGCGCCAGCCGGTGAGCCGCGCCGCCAGGCGGGCGTTCTGCCCTTCCTTGCCGATGGCGAGGGAGAGCTGGAAGTCGCTCACAATGACGGTGGCGGTGCCGGTCTCCTCGTCGAGGCGCACCTCGCGCACACGGGCCGGCGCCAGCGCGTTCTGAATGAGCTCGACCGGGTCGTCGGAGAACGGCACGACGTCGACGCGCTCGCCGCGCAGCTCGTTGGTGACCATCCGGACGCGCGAGCCGCGGGCGCCCACGCAGGCGCCGACGGGGTCGACGTTGGGGTCGTTGGACCACACGGCGATTTTGGTGCGGTGGCCCGGCTCGCGGGCGGCCGCCTTGATCTCGACCACGCCCGAACCGATTTCGGGCACCTCGAGCTCGAAGAGCCGCTTGATCAGGCCCGGGTGGGTCCGGCTCACGACGATCTGCGGGCCCTTCGTGGTCTTGCGCACCTCGACGATGTAGGCCTTGAGGCGGGCGCCGTGCTCGTAGCGCTCGTAGGAGACCTGCTCGGCCTGGGGCAGCAGCGCCTCGACCTTGCCCAGATCCAACAAGGTGTAGCGGTTGTCGGTCTGCTGCACGATGCCGGTGACGATGTCACCCTCACGGCCGGCGTACTCCTCGTACTTCATGTCGCGCTCGACCTCGCGGATGCGCTGGAGGATCACCTGCTTCGCCGTCTGCGCCGCGATGCGCCCGAAGTCGTCCGGGGTGTCGTCCCACTCGCGGACGACCTCGCCCTCCTCGTTGAGCTCCTGTCCGTAGACGCGGATCTCGCCGGAGTCGGGGTCGATGGTGACGACAGCCTCCTCGGCCGCGTCGGGGCGGCGCTTGTAGGCGGCCACCAGCGCGTTGGCGAGGGCGTCCAGCAGCGTCTCGACCGAGATCCCCTTGTCGCGCGCGATCTGACCCAGCGCGTCCAGGAATTCGAAGTTGGTCTTGCTCATTGCCGCTTCACCCTCTCACTCTTCTCGTTCTTCGCTTTCTTGCCCTCGGGCCCCCACTCGAACACGGTCCGCGCCCGCTCGACCTGGTCGTAAGCGACCCGCAGTTCGCCGTCGGGCACCTCGGGGCCGGTCAGCGTGAAGCCGGCGTCGTCGGCGCCGGCCAGGGTGCCCGTGACGCGGCGGACGTCGGACGTCCCGGCGTCGATCCGCACGGTGACCTTCTCCCCGACAGCCCGGGCGAAGTGCGCCGGGGTGCGGAGCCGCCGTTCGAGGCCCGGGCTCGAGACCGACAGCGTGTAGCGGCCCGGCATGGGGTCGATCTCGTCGAGGGCGGCCGAGACGTCCCGGGTGGCGTCACCCAGCTCGTCGAGGTTGATGCCCCCCTCGCGGTCGACGAAGACCGTCAGTTGGGCGCCGTTCATCTCCACGTCCACCAGGTCGAGACCACGTGCCTGGAGGATGGGTGACAGGGCGGTCGTCAGGGTGTCGGTACTCCTGGGCATCGCCGTCGCCTCCTCTCGTGGTCCTGGTCATCGTCGTGGTGTGCCCCCGCAAAGCGAAAGCGTGGGCCGCAGCCCACGCTTCAACGAGGTACTGATCTTCAAAATGGACAGCAAGAGGGATTATAGCAATTTCCGCACTAATAGGACCGGGCGACGACGGCCACGAGGTCGCCCTCGGCGTCGCCGGGCACGGCCAGCGAGCCGTCGAACCGTTGCAGGCAGCGGATGGAGAGGGCCTGTTGGGCCAGGCGGTCCTCGCCGTCGGGCCCGAGCACCCCGAGGGGGACCCGGGCGAAGCCGACGGAGGCCCCCTCGGCGGCCTCCTCGAGGGACGCGGCGGACACCGTCCTGGCGTCGCGGGCCGCCGTGGCCTCCGCCAGGAGGTCGGTGCCGGCGCTGTCCAGGATGGCGGCGACCGTGCCCGCCACGGCCGCCAGGGCGACGTTCTGCTTCTCGCGGGTGTGGCGAGTGACGACGGTGACGTTGCCCTCGGCCAGGTCGCGGGGGCCGACCTCGACCCGGACGGGCACGCCCTTGAGCTCCCAGGCCACGCTGCGCCGGCCGAAGCTGGTGTCGGTCCGGGCATCGAGGCGGACCCGGTGCCCGGCCGCCGTGAGCTCGGCGACGAGCGTCTCGGCCGCCGCGCCGACTTCGGGGCTGTCCTTGACCACCAGGACGACGACCTGGGACGGGGCCAGCTCGGGTGGCAGGCGCAGACCGAAGTCGTCGCCGTGTCCCATGACGAGCGCGCCGATGAGCCGCGTGGAGACGCCCCACGAGGTCTGCCAGACGTACTCGTTCGTGCCCTCGGCGGTGGCGTAGGTGATGTCGAAGGGCCGGGCGAAGTTCTGGCCGAGCTCGTGGCTCGTGCCCATCTGCAGCGCCTTGCCGTCGCCCATCATCCCCTCACACGTCCACGTGCGCGTGGCGCCGGCGAAGCGCTCGCGGGCCGTCTTGTGGCCCGTGAGGACCGGCATGCTCAGCACGTCGACCATCGTGGTGCGATAGACGTCGTTGAGGATGCGCAGCGCGTAGCCCAGCGCATCGGCCTCGGTGGCGTGCGCCGTGTGCCCCTCCTGCCACAGGAACTCGCTCGTGCGCAGGAACAGGCGGGGCCGCAGCTCCCAGCGCACGACGTTGGCCCACTGGTTGATGAGCAGCGGCAGGTCGCGGTGGCTCTGCACCCACTTCGAGAAGAAGCTGTTGATCACCGTCTCGCTCGTCGGGCGGACGACGAGCGGCTCCTCGAGCTCCTTGCCGCCGCCGTGCGTGACGACGGCGAGCTCGGGGGCGAAGCCCTCGACGTGCTCGGCCTCCAGCTTCAGGAAGGACTCGGGGATGAAGAGCGGGAAGTAGGCGTTCTCCGCTCCCGCTTCCTTGATGCGCCGGTCGAGCTCGGCCTGCATGAGCTCCCAGATGCCGTAACCCCAAGGCCTGATGACCATGGTGCCGCGGGCGGGGCCGTTGTCGGCCATCTCGGCGCCGGCGATCACTTCTTGGTACCAGCGCGGGAAGTCCTCTTCGCGCGTCACGATCGCACCCTTGGCCATGGGTGCGCAGGCTAGTGGTCGGTCTCGCCCTCGCTGTGACGGCGGATGATCTCGATCTTCGCCGAGGCGTGATTGGGGTCGGCGCCCGTCGCGTCGATCAGCGCGCGCCGGTCCGCCTCCGCCTCGGCCTCGGCGCTCGAGTCCGCCTGCGCGAGACGTGCCTCGACCCCTTCGGCGACCAGTCGCTCCGCCTCGTCGACCAGTGCCTGCACCATGTCCGCCTCGGGGACGACGCGGATGATCTTGCCCCGGATGAACAGGTGGCCCTTCTGCTTCCCGGCCGCGATGCCGATGTCGGCCTCGCGTGCCTCGCCGGGGCCGTTGACGACGCACCCCATCACGGCCACCTGAATGGGGAGGTTCAGCTTCTCGAGCGCTTCCTGGGCCTCCTTGGCCACCGCGATGACGTCCACCTGGGCCCGGCCGCACGAGGGGCAGGCGATCAGGTCGAGGCCCTTGCGCTCGCGCAGGCCCAGCGACTCCAGGAGCTGGCGTCCGGCGCGCGCCTCCTCCACCGGATCGGCCGTCAGGGAGAAGCGGATGGTGTCGCCGATGCCCTCCGCCAGGAGTGCGCCGATGCCGGCCGTCCCCTTGACCAGCCCGGCCGGCGGCGGGCCGGCCTCGGTCACGCCGAGGTGCAGCGGGTGGTCGAAGGTCTCCGACGCCAGGCGGTAGGCGGCGATCATCAGCGCCACCGACGAGGCCTTCACGGAGATCTTCACGTCGGTGAAGTCGACCTCCTCGAAGAAGGCGAGCTCGTTGCGGGCCGACTCCACCAGCGCCTCGGGCGTCGCGCCGCCGTACTTCTTGTACAGGTCCGGGTGCAGCGAGCCGGCGTTGACCCCGATGCGGATGGGCACGCCGCGGTCACGCGCCTCGGCCGCCACCTGCTTGATCTCGGCCTCCTTGCGCAGGTTGCCCGGGTTGAGGCGCAAGCCCTGCACGCCGGCCTCCAGCGCGGCCAGCGCCATCTCGTGGTGGAAGTGGATGTCGGCCACGATCGGCACCGGTGAGCGCGGCACGATGTGGGCCAGGCCCTCGGCGGCCGCCTCCTCGTTGCAGGTGCAGCGGACGATGTCGGCGCCCGCCGCCGCCAGCGCGTAGATCTGGGCCAGCGTGCCGTCGACGTCCGCCGTCTTGGTCGTGGTCATCGACTGCACGGTCACCGGGGCGCCGTCACCGATGGGCACGCCGCCCAACGTGATGCGGCGGGTGGGGCGGCGCGGCGACAGGAGTCCTGCGGAGAGGTCCACGGGGGTCAGTGCAGCTGCAGGGGATGGGTGATATCGAGATACATGCTGGCCGCGACGAAGACGAGCAGGAAGGCGACGAACACCGCCGCCACCGGCATCAGCTTGGTGATGTCGGCCCGGTAGTACTTCTCCCCCTTCTTCGTGCGGATCCACTCATAGCCGGCGATGGCCACGTGCCCGCCGTCGAGCGGGACCATCGGCAGCATGTTGAAGATGGCAAAGGCGATGTTGATGGCGATCAGGAACGTCAGCACGGAATACAGGCCGATGTGCTCCGTCTGCGTGCCGATGTCCGCCATGCAGATGAGGGAACAGCCCCGCGGCGCCGAGCCCGGGTTGTCCGCCGCCGTCTGGGCGGCCTTCGAGTTGGTCACCTGGTGTGCGATCGACGACAGCCCGTGGAACGAGAACAGCTGACCGACCCCGGTCACCGTCTCGCCGACGATGTTCCCCACCATCGACACGGCCGCGCCCGGCGCGGCGAGCGCGCTGACGGGCTTGGTCGCGGCGATGATCGAGATGCCGAGGTAGCCCTGGTTGGCCAGCCGCTCCCCCTGCACCGTGACGCCCTTCCCGTTGGCCGGGGTGGCGGCAAGCTCGATGACGCGCCCGTCGCGCTCGACCCCGATGTGCAGCGGCTTGCCGACGGAGTGCTTGACGATGTCCGTCATGCTCGTGGGCGAGGAGAACGACTTGCCGTTGATGGAGACGATGGTGTCCCCCGCCTTGAGCCCGGCAATGGCGGCCGGGGTGGTCCGCCCCTGCCAGTGCTCCAGCGAGCCGACCTTGTAGTTGTTCGTCGTCTGCCCGAGGCCGACCACGACGATGACGGCGAGGACCAAAGCGATGATCAGGTGCATGGCCGAACCCGCGCAGGCCACGATGATCCGCTGGTGGAAGGGCTGCTGGCGGTAGGCCCGGGCCTCGTCCTCTTCGGGCACCTCTTCGGTCGAGGTGAACCCGACGATCTTGACGTACCCGCCGGCGGGGATGGCCTTGACGCCGTACTCGGTCTCCCCCTTGCGCACGGACCACAGCCGGGGGCCGAAGCCGACGAAGTACTCGGTCACCTTCATGCCGGCCCGCTTGGCCGTGATGAAGTGCCCGAACTCGTGCAGCATCACGATCGCGAACAGGATGGCGATGAAGAGCAGCAGGTACCCCAGGCCCAGCGCCACGAACACGCCCGTGATCAGGACGAGGGCGACCAGGAGCTGGATCACCTGCTTGGGGTTGTTGGCCGACGCAGGCTCCGGTTCGGGGGACGGCTGCGCCGCTGGCGCTTCCTGCTCGGTGAGCGTCGTCATGGCAGCCCCAACGCTACCGGCCGCCACCCAGGGCCAGGCGTCGGTCCAGCGCAAGCCGGGCGCGGGCCCGTGCCTGGGCGTCGGCGGCCAGCACGGCGTCGACCTCGTCCACCTGGTCGTCGACCCAATCCTCCATGGTCTCGGCCACCACCTCGGCGATGGCGCCCCAGGGCAGGGCGTGGCCCAGGAAGGCCTCGACGGCCACCTCGTTGGCGGCGCTGAGCCAGGCTGGCGCGGAGCCGCCGCTGCGGCCGGCCGCGTAGGCCAGGTCGATGCAGGCGAAGACGGACCGGTCGGGCGGCTCGAAGGTCAGGCTGAGCGCACCGGACCAGTCGAGGGCGCCGAAGGGCGTCGCCATGCGGTCGGGCCAGCCCAGGGCGTAGCCGATGGGCAGGCGCATGTCGGGGTTCGACAACTGGGCCAGCGTCGAGCCGTCGCGCAGCTCCACCATGGAGTGCACGATCGACTGCGGGTGCACGACGATGTCGATGCGGTCGTAGCCGATGCCGAAGAGCTCGTGGGCCTCAATCACCTCGAGCCCCTTGTTCATGAGCGTCGAGGAGTCGACGGTGATCTTCGGCCCCATCGACCAGGTGGGGTGGGCCAGCGCATCGGCGACGGTCACCGCTCCGAGCCGCTCGGCCGTCCAGCCGCGGAAGGGGCCGCCCGACGCGGTGAGCAACAGGCGGGCCACGTCGGTGGTGGCGTGCACGGCGGCCAGGCACTGGTGCACGGCGCAGTGCTCGGAGTCCACCGGGACGATCTCGGCCCCCGGGGTGCGGCGGGCCTTCTGGACGACGGGTGCGCCCGCGATCAGCGACTCCTTGTTGGCCAGCGCCAGGCGCTTGCCCGCCTGGAGCGCGGCCATGGTCACCGGCAGGCCGGCGAAGCCCACCACGGCGTTGAGCACGACGTCAGCGCTCTGGGCGGCGGCGACCATGCCCTCCTCCCCCACCATGACCTCGGTGCCGGCCGGCACGCCCGCCCGCACCTCGGCGTAGCGGTCGGGGTCGCCGATCACCACGAGCGCCGGGCTGTGGGCGGCCACCTGGGCCAGGAGCTCCTCGACGGAGCGCTGCGCCGCCAGCGCGTGGACGCGGAAGCGCTCGGGCTCCCTGCGGATGACGTCGAGCGCCTGCGTACCGACGGACCCCGTGGAGCCCATCAGGCTGACCGTGCGCATACGGTCAGCTCACCCGAGGTGCATCGCCTTGACCACGAAATACGTGGCCGGCATGACGAACAGCAGCCCGTCGACCCGGTCCAGGATGCCGCCGTGGCCGGGCAGCAGCCGTCCCATGTCCTTCAGCCCGAGATGGCGCTTGATCATGGACTGGCTCAGGTCGCCCAGCGGCGCCACGATCGCCACGACGACGCCGTACAGCGCCGCCTTGCCCAGCGTCCAGGGGTGGATGAAGTGGACCACGATCACCGCCACGAGGATGGCGGCGACGGCGCCTCCGATCAGTCCCTCCCAGCTCTTGTTGGGGCTGATGGACGGGGCCAGCGGGTGGCGGCCCATGGCGGCACCGACGAGCAGCGAGGCCACGTCGTCGGCCACCGTGACGATGACGGCGGCCAGCACGAAGGCGATGCCGTGCCGGTCCGGGAACAGGTTCGGGTTGAGCAGGAGCGCGGCGAAGGACCCGAACGCCCCGACCCAGACGAAGACGAACACGGTCGAGGAGATGCCCGACACCGGCTCGGCGGCGGGTTCGACCCGGGCCAGGTACCAGATGAAGGACCCGGCGACGAGCAGCACCAGGACGAGCGGCAACGCCGCCACGCCCTTGTTGTACGTCTCGATCAACAGTGACAGGACGGCGACCAACCCGAGCAGCGTGGCCGGGTGGTACTGGGCCCGCCGGAACGCGGCGTAGGCCTCGGCGGTCGCCAACAGGACGACGACGCAGACGATGACCATGCTGGCCACGGTGCCGGCAGCGAAGCAGGCGAGCGCGATGGCCCCGAGGAGGACGCCCGAGCCGATGGCCACGCGCATGTCGCGGCCCGCCGTTCCGGCCGTGTTCACGTTGCCGGTGCGGACGTTGCCGTTGCTCCGGCTGGTGCGGGCGGCGCGTGTCTTGGGCTCCGGCGCCCGCGGTGGGGTGAGGCGCGATGCCGCGGCCGCCGACGCGCCGGCCGTGATGCCGACCGGCGCCCGGCGCCCGGCGTCTTCGGGGTCCAGCTCGGGCTCGTAGTCGGCCTCCTGCAACAGGACGTGCTCGGGCTGGCGGACCGGCTCGGCCTGTCGCGCCGGCTCAGGCTCGCTCGCGGGCTCGGCGCCGAAGCCGGGCTCGGCGCCGAAGCCGGGCTCGGCACCGAAACCGGGCTCGGGCGGGATGACCAGCGTGTCGTCGGACTCGAAGTGCCAGGGCTGGCGCTCGACGTCGACCTCGTCGCGCTGCTCACCGAGCAGGGCGCCGACAGCCGGCAGGTCGTCGGAGAGCATGGAGGGCTCGAAGACCTCTTCCTGGGCCTCCCAGTCCGTCTCCTCCTCGCGCCACATCGGCGGCGCCACCGGCTGGTCCTCGCCCGTGCTCGTGTCGAGGATGGCCGGCACCTGTCCGGTCGGGGCGTCGTTCCAATGCGGCAGCTCGGGGTGGTCGTCGACGACGGGCCCGGTCACCTCGCGCACGGTGTCGCCCGCCGGCTCGGCACCGATGATGCGCACGCGTCCGGAGTGGTAGCTCGACGGCTCCTCTTCGACGCCGCCACTGGTGCCGCCGTCACTCTCGCGTGCTGCGTGCAACCCGTCGCTGTCGCCGGGGCCTTCGCTGTCGTCCAGGCCGTCGAAGGCGCCGGTGAAATCTTCGAAATCGTCTGTGTCGTCGGGCATGTCGCTCCTCAGACCTGGAGCAGTTCTTGCTCTTTGTGCGCGAGCAACTGGTCGATCGCGGCCACGTGCTCCTGGGTGATCTTGTCGAGATCCTTCTCGACGCGCTCGAGCTCGTCGGTCGACAGATCGCCGTCCTTCTGGAGCGCCTCGAGCTCGTGTCGGCCCGCCCTCCGTAGGTTGCGCACAGCCACTTTCCCCTCCTCGGCCTTGTGCCGGACGACCTTCACCAGCTCTTTACGCCTCTCCTCTGTCAACGGTGGAAAGGCCAGTCGGATCACGGTCCCATCATTTGTGGGATTAATTCCCAGGTCGGAACCCATGATGGCCTTTTCGATGCCGCCAAGCGAGCCTTTGTCGTAGGGGGAGATGACCAGGAGCATGGCGTCAGGCACGCTGAAGCCGGCCAGCTGGCGCAGCGGGGTGGGCGTCCCGTAGTAGTCCACCATCAGCGGCTCGAGCAGGGCCGACGAGGCACGGCCCGTGCGTACGTTGCTCATCTCGTGGCGGACGTGATCGATGGCCTTGGTCATCTTGTCCCTGGTGTCATCTTTGACCAGGGCGGAGAGGTCGTCGTCCATCAGCGGACCAGCGTACCGATCTCTTCACCGCTGAGGGCTCGAGGGATGTTGCCCGGGACCATCAGGTCGAAGACCCGGATGGGCAGGTTGTTGTCCTTGCAGAAGGTGATGGCGGTGAGATCCATCACCCGCAGATCATTGCTGATGACCTCCATGAAGGAGATCTCCTCGTAGCGGGTGGCCGTCGGGTCCAGCTTGGGGTCGGCGCTGTAGACACCGTCGACCCCGGAGTGGGTGCCCTTGCAGAGCAGCTCGGCCCCGATTTCGGCGGCCCGCAGCGCGGCCGGGGTGTCCGTGGTGAAGAACGGGTTGCCCATGCCGGCGGCGAAGACGACGATGCGGCCTTTCTCGAGGTGCCGGATGGCCCGGCGCCGGATGTACGGCTCGGCCACCTCGGCCATGGAGAGCGCGCTCAGCACCCGGGTCGGCTGGTTCTGCTGCTCGAGCGCATCCTGCAGCGCCAGCGCATTGATGACCGTCCCGAGCATGCCCATGGTGTCGGAGGTGGCGCGGTCCATGCCGCCGCTCTCCCCCGTCGTGCCACGCCAGATGTTGCCGCCGCCGACGACGACAGCCAGCTCGAGACCACCGCCCTCCATGGCGCGGCCCATCTCCTTGGCCATGCGCTCCACGGTCTTGGCATCGATGGTCTCGTCCGACGCGGCGGAGGCCAGAGCCTCCCCCGACATCTTCAGCACGATCCGACGCGGTTCTCCCACGGGCAGCAGCGTCAGTCGCCGATGACGACCTGCGCGAACGACACGATGCGGGCCGAACCGAGCATGCCGGCAATGGTCTGCTTCTCGTCTCGCACGTAGGCCTGGTCGAGCAGGACCCGGTCCTTGAACCAGCCCGTCATCCGGCCCTCCACGATCTTCTCCATGGCGGCCTCGGGCTTGCCCTCGTTGCGCGAGATCGTGGTCAAGGTCTCGCGCTCGGCGGCGACGTCGGCCGCGGGGACCTCGTCCCGGCTCAGGTAGGCGGGCTTGGTGAAGGCGATGTGCACGGCGATGTCGTGCGCCAGCTCGTCGGTGCCGCCGTCGATGACCACGGCCACGGCGTTGACGCCGCGCCCCGCCTGCCGGTGCAGGTAGGTCTCGAGCACCTGGCCCGACTCGGCCTGCAGGCGGCGCACCCGCCCGACCGAGATGTTCTCCTTGAGCGTCGAGCGCAGCCCGTCGATGGTGTCGGTGAGCTCGGCGGCGGCGTCCTCGCCCTTGGCGGCCACCAGCGCGGCCAGCTCGTCGGTCAGCGCCACGAACTCGTCGGCCTTGGCCACGAAGTCGGTCTCGCAGCGCAGCTCGACCACGGCGGCGGCGTCACCGGCGCGCGCCACGGCGACCGCGCCTTCGGAGGCCTCGCGGTCGGCCCGCTTGGCCGCACCGGCCAATCCCTTCTCACGGAGCAGCTTGGCGGCCTCCTCGATGTCGCCGCCCGTCTCTTCGAGGGCATTGCGGCAGTCGAGGATCCCGGCGCCGGTCATCTGGCGTAGCGCGGACACGTCCTTGGCGGTGAAGCTGGCCACGATCAGGCCACCTCGACCGGCTCGGCGCTGGCCGGTGCCGCTGGTGCGGCGGCGGGAGCGGCCTCGGCGGGTGTGGCCGGCGTGGCGGGTGCAGCCGGAGCGGCTGCAGCAGCGGCGGCCGCGGCCTGGGCCCGGCGGGGGCGCGGGGCGGACGACGGGCCGCTCTCCTCGGGCGCCGGGGGCGCCAACTTGCGGCGGTGCTCGGCAATGAAGCGGCCTTCGACGACGGCGTCGGCGATCACCCGGCACATGAGCGAGCCCGAACGGATGGCGTCGTCGTTGCCCGGGATCACGTAGTCGATCACGTCGGGGTCGCAGTTGGTGTCGACGACCGCCACGACCGGGAGGCCCAGCTTGCGGGCCTCGGTGACGGCGATGTGCTCCTTCTTGGTGTCGATCACGAACACGGCGTTGGGCAGCCGCTCCAGGTTGGCGATACCGCCGAGGTTGCGGCTGAGCTTCTCGAGCTCACGGGTGTGCTGCAGCGCCTCGCGCTTGGGCATGCCCTCGAAGTCGCCGGCAGCCTGCATGGTCCGCAGCTCCTGCATGCGCTTCACCCGGCCCGAGACCGTGGAGAAGTTGGTCAGCATGCCGCCCAGCCAGCGCTGGTTCACGAAGGGCATGTTGCAGGCCTCGGCGTATTCGGCCACGGGGCCCTGCGTCTGCTTCTTGGTCCCGACGAACAGGATGGTCCCGCCGTCGGCCACCAGGTCCCGCACGAAGGAGTACGAGGACTCGACGCCGGTCAGGGTCTTGCGCAGATCGATGAGATAGATCCCGTTGCGCTCGCCAAGAATGAAGCGCTTCATCTTCGGGTTCCATCGCCGCGTCTGGTGGCCGAAGTGGACTCCGGCCTCCAGCAGCTGTCGCATGGAAACGACGGCCATAATTGTGTTCCTCCAGTCGGTTGCTCCCCTGGCGCCGCGTCGCCCGAGGGGCAACGACCGTGGAATGCGCGCAGGTGATGTTGGTCGGTACTGCCGCCCACCCTCTGGTGGGCCGTTCCATGCTAGCCGCCCGGGGGCCCCGCCGGCTCGGGAAACCTCAGGCCCGGGGGTGTGTCTCGCCGTAGACGGCGCGCAGCCGCTCCTTGCTGACGTGGGTGTACACCTGGGTCGTCGCCAGGCTGGCATGGCCCAGAAGCTCCTGGACAACCCGCAGATCGGCCCCGCCGTCCAGCAGGTGGGTGGCGTAGGTGTGCCGCAGGGCGTGGGGGTGGGTCGGCGAGGCGGACCGGCGGTCGAGGATGCGCCGCACGTCCCGCGGCCCGAGCCGGGCCCCCCGGCGGTTGACGAAGGCCGCCTCGGCCGGGCCCTCCATGGCGTCACGCCCGTCCGCGAACCAGTCCCGCAGCGCGTCCACCGCCGCATCGTGGATCGGCACCCGCCGCTGCTTGCTGCCCTTGCCCAGCACCGTGACGGTGCGCCCCCGCAGGTCGATGTCGCCCCGATCGAGGCCGCACAGCTCCGAGACGCGGAGCCCGGCGGCGTAGAGCAGCTCGAGCACGGCCAGGTCGCGCCGGTCGACCGGCGTCCCGACCGGCACGTCGAGCAGTGACGTCACCTCGCCGCTCGAGAGGACGCGGGGCAGGCGCCCGCCACCCGACGGCGCGCGCAACGAGCGGGCCGGGTCCGCACCGAGGCGACCCTGCCGGTCCAGCCAGGAGAAGTAGCAGCGCAGCGCAGCCGCCTTGCGGGCGATGGTGGCCCGGGCCAGCTTCCGCGTCCCCAGCGAGGCCAGGTAGCGCCGCAGGTGCATGCGGTCGACGGCCTCGGGGTTGTCGATGTCGCTCCGGGCCATGAAGGTGGCGAACGCGGTGACGTCGCTCAGGTACGCCCTCCGGGTCGCCGCGGCACGGCCGCCCAGCCAGGCGGAAAAGCCGGGCAGATCCCAGTCGGCCGACACGAAGGCAACGGTACCGCCCCCACGCAGGGGATCCTGGGCACTAACGTCGCCCGAGAACCTTCGGGGGGTCCGGTGGGTTCGTTCGAATGGAGGACCGATGGTCTCGAGATTTGATCGTCGTTCAGTGCTGATGGGTGGTGCGGCCGCTGCAGCGGGCGTTGCGGGTGCAGGGGCGCTCGGCCTGGGGCTCGACGGCATCGCCGGTGCCACGACCAACGGCCCGGGCCGCAACGGCATCTCGAAGAAGACGCCCAAGAAGGGCGGCTCCCTCGTCTTCGGCGTGGACGCGGAGGAATCGGGCTTCGACCCGACGCAGGCCCGTTTCGACGAAGTCGGCGTCATGTACGCCCGCACCGTGTTCGACCCGCTGACCATCATCTTGGCCAACGGCGACTGGGCGCCCTACCTGGCCGAGTCGGTGACGCCCAACAGCGACTACACGGCCTGGACCGTGACGCTGCGCCCCAACGTGGTGTTCCACGACGGCACCGCGTGCAACGGCGCCGCCCTGCTGACGAACTTCCAGGCCCAGTCGAAGTCCCTGCTCACCGGCGTCGTCCTCAGCCCGACCCTGGTCTCCATCACGCAGACCGGGCCGCTGGCGGTGACGATCACCTTCAAGCAGCCCTGGGTCCCGTTCCCCTACTACCTGGCCGGCGGCATCGGCGGGCAGATCGCCTACATCGCGGCGCCGGCCATGCTGGCCAACCCCAACGGGACGTCCCACCCGGTCGGCACCGGCCCCTTCGTCTTCAAGGAGTGGGTCCCCAACGACCACTTCACGGCCACGGCCAACCCGAACTACTGGCGCAAGGGCCTGCCGTACCTGTCGCAGATCACCTACAAGCCGATCCCCGACGAATCGGCCCGGGCCGAGGCGCTCAAGTCGGGCACGATCGACCTGATGATCACCGACGTGCCCCAGATCATCACGCAGTTCCGGGGGAACCACAGCTACGCCTACATCGACGACAGCACCCATGTCGCCGGCGAGCCCGACATGAACTGCGTGCAGCTGAACTGCCTGGCCGAGCCCTTCAACGACGCCAACGTCCGGCGGGCCGCCGCCCTCGCCATCAACCGGCAGCAGTACGCCAAGGTCATCGACGAGGGTGTGCTCCCGGTCAGCAACGGCCTCTTCGTCCCCGGCTCGCCCTACTACTCGACCACCAAGTACCCGGCCTACAACCCGGGCCAGGCCTCCAAGCTGGTCAAGGCGGCCGCCAAGGCCAAGGGCTCCCCCATTTCGTTCAGCTACGGCTCCACCAACTCGCCGGCGGCGATCCGGTCCGCCCAGTACCTGCAGCAGGCGTGGCAGCAGGTGGGCTTCCAGGTCAAGACCACCATCGTCCAGCAGAACGACACCATCAACAACGCGCTGGCCGGCAAGTACCAGGCGCTGGGCTGGCGCCAGTTCGGTGCGGTGGACCCCGACCTCAACTACATCTTCTGGAGCACGACCACGGTCAGCTCGGGGTCCCTGTCGATCAACATGGCCCGCAACGCGGACCCGGGTATCGAGAAGGCCCTCCTGACCGGCCGGTCCAGCACCGAGAAGAGCATCCGTGAGACCGCCTACCAGACCGTGAACAAGCGCCTGGCGCTGGACCTCCCCTACCTGTGGACCGACCGGGCCGTCTGGGCCGTCATCGGCGACCCCACCGTGCAGAACTTCAACAACCCCACCACGCCCACCGGCCAGTCGGCCTACGGCATGATCGGGGGATCCATCTGGCCGACCCAGATCTGGATCAGCTAAGCCGGAGGGCGATGAGCGGACGCATTCTGGTCGTCGAGGACGATGAGCGCATCAGGTCCTCTATGCGACTTGCCCTGGAGGGCGAAGGCTACGAAGTAAGGGACGCCGCCAGCGGCGAAGAGGGTCTCGACATGTTCGCCGAGGCCCCGCCCGACGTCGCGCTCATCGATCTGATGCTGCCCGGCATGGACGGCTTCGAGTGCTGCCGCGCCCTGCGGCGCAGCAGCGCGGTGCCGATCATCATCGTGACGGCGCGGGCGGACACCCACGACGTCGTGGCCGGCCTGGAGGCGGGCGCCGACGACTACGTCACCAAGCCCTTTGTGGCCAAGGAGCTGGCCGCCCGCATCCGCGCCCTGTTGCGCCGGGCCCGGCCGGCGGAGGAGGAGCCGGGGGCGCTCACCTTCGGCGACCTCCAGCTGCTGCCCGAGCAGGGGGTGCTGCGGCGCCTCAACGGCGACGAGGTGCACTGCACCCGGACCGAGTTCCGCCTGCTGTGCGAGTTGGCGGCCAGTCCCAACAAGGTGCTCAGCCGCGAGCAGCTGCTGGACCGGGTCTGGGGCTACGACTACTTCGGCGACGGCCGCCTGGTCGACGTCCACATCCGGCGCTTGCGCACCAAGGTCGAGGTGGATCCCGCCGTGCCCCAGCACATACTCACCGTGAGGGGCATGGGCTACAAGCTGGTGCCCTGACGTGAAGCTGGGCATCGGTGCCCGCATCACGGCCGTCTTCGGGCTTGGGGCGCTGATCCTCTCCATCCTGATGGGTGGGCTGTCGTACTTCACCGTGCGCCACTTCCTGCTGGCCGGCCGGGAGTCGGCGGCGCAGCACCAGGCCTTCAACAACGCCGTCCTGGTGCGCAGCTCCCTGGAGCAGGGCACGAAGCCGCAGAAGTACGTCCCGCTCCTGGCCAGCATCGATTCGGGGTCGGACGCGCACTCCGTCCTCTACCACCGCAGCAAGGCCTACGAGTCGTCGCTCTCGGTCAGCGCCTCCATCCCGGTGCAGCTGCGCAAGGACGTGCTGTCGGGGACCGCGGCCACGCAGACCTACCGGACGTCGGACGGCACGGCGGAGATCGGCGTGGGCCTCCCCATCCCCTCCGTGCACGCCTTCTACTTCGAGGTGTTCGACCTCTCCGACCTCGACCACACGCTGCGCGTCCTGGGCCTGACGCTCTTCGTGGCCGGCGTGGTCACGACCCTGCTCGGCACCGGCCTGGGCCGCTTCGCCAGCGTGCGCTCGCTGCGGCCGCTGGCCGACGTGTCCCGCGCCGCCGGCGCCATCGCCGAGGGCGACCTCGACACCCGGCTGGACACCGACGCGGCAGATCCCGATCTGGAGGGCCTGACCAACTCCTTCAACGCCATGGTGGACCAGCTGCAGGAGCGGATTGAGCGGGAGGCCCGCTTCAACTCCGACGTGAGCCACGAGCTGCGCTCTCCCCTCACCACGCTGGCGGCCGCCCTGGAGGTGCTGGAGGCGGACCGGGACGACCTGCCCGTGCGGTCCCAGGCCGCGCTGCAACTGCTGAGCGACGACCTGCGGCGCTTCCAGCGCATGGTGGGCGACCTGCTCGAGATGTCGCGGGCCGACGCCGGTTCGGTCGACATCTTCCTCGAGGAGGTCAACGTCTCGGAGCTGGTCCAGCGCTCGGTGGAGACGGGGTTCGGGCACATGGTGAGCCTCCACTCCGGGGGACCCCCCGACGTGCAGATCGACCCGGCTGTGCGCACGTGGCGGGCGGGCGTCGACAAACGCCGCTTCGAGCGTGTCATGGTCAACCTCATGGAGAACGCCGACCACTACGGGGGCGGCGCCACCGCCATCACCGTCGGGCCGGGCGACGACGGGCTGGTCGAGGTGACCGTCGACGACGACGGCCCGGGCATCGACCCGCGGGAGCGCCTCAAGATCTTCGAGCGGTTCTACCGCGGCTCGGCCTCGGGCAAGCGGGGCACCGGGACGGGGACGGGATTGGGCCTGGCGCTCGTGGCCGAACACATGCACGTGATGCACGGCGACGTCCGGGTCGAGTCCTCCGCCAGCGGCGGGGCGCGCTTCATCCTCACCCTGCCCGTGCTCGACGACGGGGACGAGGACGGAGACGGCGAGTGAGGCGCCGGCTCGCGTTCGTGTTGGTGCCCATGCTGGCCGTCGCCGCGGCCGGGTGCGCCATCCCCACGCAGGGCTCGCCGAGCACCATGGCACCGACGAAGGTCCCCTTCAACCTGCTGAACCCGCAGCTGCCGACGACCACGACGACGGTGCCCAAGCCGACCTCGCTCGTCCCGGTCAAGGTCTTCTTCCTGAACGCGGGCACCCAGCTGACGTCGGCGCCGCGCGTGGTGGCCGCGCCGGCACCGCTCACCGCCATCATCACGTCCATGCTCGCCGGGCCCACGAGGGCGGAGACCACCCAGGGCATCACGACCGCCATCCCGAGCAACGTGACGGTGCTGTCGACGACGACGCAGGGCAACATCGTGACCGTGAACATGAATGCCGCCTTCGGCGCCATCACGGGCACCAACATTGAGCTGGCGGTCGGCCAGATCGTCGCCACCGTCTCCACGGAGAACGGGCCGAACTACGACACGGGTGTGCTCTTCGAGATCGACGGGCAGCACATCAGCGTCCCCATCGCCAACGGCTCACAGGTCAACGCGCCCGTCTACCTGATTGAGTTCCTCTAACTAACCCTGCAGCGACCTGACCGGCCGGCCCGACGCGGGCCGCCCGTCACCGCCCGTCAGCCGGCGTCCTCGACCTCGCTGCGCCAGGCCACCCGCGGCGCGCCCGACCACAGGTGCTCGAGGTCGTAGTAGTCGCGGGTCTCCTGCAGGAAGACGTGGGCGATGAAGTCGCCGTAGTCCATGAGCACCCACGTCGCATCTTGCAGACCCTCGACGCGCACGGGCGTGAACCCGTGCGACTCCTTCACGCCCCGCTCAATCTCCTCGACCAGTGTCTTGACGTGGCGCGTGTTCGGCGCGCTGGTGATGACGAACGCGTCGACCACGCCGAAGAGCTCGGTCATGCCGAGGACCACCGTGTCGCGTCCGAGCTTGGCATCGGCCGACTCCGCCGCGGTCGTCACGGCCGGCGGCAGTTGGACGTGTACGTCCACGCCTGGCGTCAATGGAGCAACTCCAAGATCCCCACCGTGCCGGCGAACGCCACGGCGAGGATAGAACCGGCGGCCACGGACCAACGCTGGCGCGAGCGGCGGGCCACCTTCTGCTCGGCCCGGCGGTCCGACCGGCGCTGGGCCTGGGCGGGGTGCGCGGCCACACGGGGAGGCTCCGACAGCTCCGTCCACCCGGCCGGCATGGCGCTCATTCAAGGCACAGCGTACAGAGCGCGGCGGCGGATGCAATGGATGACGGGCTCGGGGACCATGCCCTGGACCGGGCGGCCCTCCGCCAGCAGCGCCCGGACCTCCGAGCTGGAGACGGGCACCTGGGGGCCGTTCACCCATGCAGCCCTCCAACCAGGGGGAACGTCGGGCACGGCTCCCGTGGGCCGGGACACGATGGCCAGGGTGACCAGGCGCTGGAGGTCCTCGGCGCGGTGCCACGTCCCGAGCTCGGGGACCAGGTCGGCTCCGACCACGAGGAAGAGGTCGACCGGCGCACCCCCGGCCCCGGCCAGGACCTCCTCGACCGTGTCCACCGAATAGCTGGGTCCCCCCCGGTCCAGCTCGAGCCGGCTCGCCTCGGCCCCCGGGATCTCCTCGGCCAGGGCCTCGGTCAGCGCGTAGCGGTCCTCGGCCGGCGACACCGCCCGCTCCCCCGACTTCTGCCAGGGGTCGTTGGCGACCACGAGCAGGAGGCGGTCGAGGCGCAGTTGCCCGCTGACGGCGCGGGCGGCGGCGACGTGCCCCACGTGCGGCGGGTCGAAGGTGCCGCCGAAGATCCCGATGCGGGCCGGAGGTTCAGGTGCCGGCAAGTTCGGCGATCACCGGCGCCAGCGCGTCCATCTCCGCCTCGTGCACGACGATGTAGCTGAAGCCGAGCTGCTCCCGGCGCGCCCGGAGTTGCTCCACGATCTCCCCCGCCGTGCCGATCAACGCCAGCGGCGCGGCGCGCAGTTGCTCGGGTGTCAGGTCGAACAGCGGGGCCAGCGACGCGATGACCTCGTCGGCGTTCGGGACGACCTGCACCGCCACCGTCCAGCACTGCAGCTCGAGGTCGCCGGCGCGTGGCCCCGCCGCCTCCCGGGCCCAGCGCACCCGGTCGGCGTACTTCTCGACGACGGACTCGGCCGCCACCTCCGGGCCGACGTAGCCGGCGTTGAGGCTCGGCACGACGCTCACGATGTCGGCGTACTCGCCGGCCAAGGTCAGGACGCGTCGGCTGCCCCCACCGATGACCAGGGGCGGACCGCCGGGGGTGACCGGCACCGGTGTCCCGGGGGCATCGGTGACCTGGTAGTGCTCGCCCGAGAAGGTGGCGCTCCCGTCGCGCCACATGGCCCGCATGATGGCCAGGCTCTCGGCCAGGCGGGCGACGCGCACCGCGGGCGGGTCCATCGGGATGCCCGACTGGTGGTAATCGGTCGTCATCCAGCCGGCGCCCAGGCCGAACTCGAAGCGACCGCCCGTGACGATGTCGAGGGTCGCCGCCTCCATGGCCAGGACCACCGGGTGGCGGAAGTCGTTGTCGAGCACGAGCGTGCCCACCCGCAGCGTCGTCGTGGCCTCGGCGGCCACCGTCGCCGCGATCATGGGGGCCCATTGGTCGTCGAGGTGGTCCGGCACGTAGAGGGTCGAGTACCCCAGATCCTCGGCCTTCCGCGCCAGGTCACGCCACGCAGCGGGGGATGCCGCGCTGGAGGCCTGCAGGGCGAAGCGGAAGGCGGCCATGGCGGGCGATCCTACGGCGTTAACCTGGTGCGGTGACGAGCCCCGCAGCGACCTCCTCGTGGAGCCCCGCGTCCTGGCGCAAGTTCCCGGCCGCCCAGCAGCCGGAGTGGCCCGACGCGGACGCGCTCAAGAAGGCGGAGGCGCGGCTGGCCACGGTGCCGCCGCTCGTGTTCGCCGGCGAGGCGCGCTACCTGACGGCGGAGCTGGCGCAGGTGGCCAACGGCGAGGCGTTCCTGCTGCAGGCCGGTGACTGCGCAGAGTCGTTCGCCGACTTCAACGCGGACTCCATCCGGGACAAGCTCAAGATCATCCTGCAGATGGCGGTGGCCCTCACCTACGCGGCCGGCGTGCCGGTGGTCAAGGTCGGGCGCATCGCCGGACAATTCGCCAAGCCGCGCTCGGCCAACACAGAGCGGATCGGCGACGTGGAGCTGCAGTCGTTCCGGGGCCACATGGTCAACGACGAGGCCTTCGAGGTGGAGGCGCGCACGCCCGACCCGGGACGCCTGGTGGCCGCCTACCAGCAGTCGGCGTCGACGCTCAACCTGCTGCGCGCCTTCACCAAGGGAGGCTTCGCCGACCTGTCCCAGGTGCACCTGTGGAACCAGCAGTTCGTGGCGTCGTCCAGCGAGGGCCAACGCTACGAGCGCATCGCGTCGGAGATTGACCGCGCCCTGCGCTTCATGGCCGCCTGCGGCATCGACCTCGGGGCTGAGGAAGGCCTGCACCAGGTCGACTTCTTCACGAGCCACGAGGCGCTGATCCTCCCCTACGAGGAATGCCTGACGCGGGTCGACTCCCTCACCGGCGACTGGTACGACTGCTCGGCGCACATGGTCTGGGTCGGCGACCGCACGCGGCAGCTGGACGGGGCGCACCTCGAATTCGCGGCCGGCATCAACAACCCCGTCGGCGTCAAGGTGGGCCCGCACTGCAGCCCCGACGAGGTCGTGGCGCTGTGCGAGCGCCTGAACCCCGACCGCGTCCCGGGCCGCCTGACCCTCATCACCCGCTTGGGATCGGAGCGCATCCGCGAGCTCCTCCCGGCGATGGTGCGGGCGGTCGAGGCCGAGGGCCACGCGGTGGTGTGGGCCTGCGACCCCATGCACGGGAACACCTTCACCAGCGAAGGCGGCCGCAAGACGCGGCGCTTCGACGACATCCTGTCCGAGCTGCGCTCCTTCTTCGACGTCCACCGCGACGAGGGAACCTGGCCGGGCGGCCTCCATGTGGAACTGACGGGAGACGACGTGACCGAATGCCTGGGCGGAGCCGAAGAGATCTTCGAAGGAGAC
>DATBAO010000098.1:0-14990 GCA_036271495.1 Acidimicrobiales bacterium | reverse complement strand
ACGGGCGTCCGCTGCGTTTTATTATTGCCCGGCGAGAGTCCCTGCCGAGCCGAAGATACGGGAAGGTTTGGCGACGATCTTGGCCAAGGAACGAATTGAGCGCGACGACGAGGACCTCGTACGGCTCTACCTCACAGATATCGGTCAGTACCCGCTGCTGACCAAGGACGACGAGGTCCGGCTGGCGCAGGCCATTGAGGCCGGGCGTGACGCCGAGGCTGATGTGGCCAAGGCGCCGAAGGGACTCACCACCGCGAAGAAGCGTGAGCTCCGTCGCGCCGTCATGGAGGGTGAGCAGGCCCAGCAGACGTTCGTGCAGTCGAACCTCCGCCTGGTCGTGTCCATCGCCAAGAAGTATCAGGCGTCGGGCCTTCCGCTCCTGGACCTCATCCAAGAGGGCAACCTGGGCCTGATGCACGCCGTCGAGAAGTTCGACTGGCGCAAGGGCTTCAAGTTCTCCACGTATGCCACGTGGTGGATCCGCCAGGCCATCACCCGTGGCATCGCCAACACGGGCCGGACGATCCGCCTGCCTGTCCACGCCGGCGACACGTTGGCCCGTGTGCAGAAGGCACAGGCCCGTCTGGAGCTGAAGCTGGGCCGGCCGGCCACGCTGGCCGAACTGGGCATCGAGGTCGAGATGCCCGAGGACAAGCTCGTGGAGGCCCTGCGCTTCCGAGCCGAGCCCCTGTCGCTGTCCGAGCCGTTGCGTGAGGACGGCGACGCCGAGCTGGGGGACGTGGTCGAGGACCGCTCCGCCGAGTCGCCCTTCGAGGTCGCCGCGGTGTCGCTGCTGCCCGACGAGATCGGCCGCCTGCTGTCTCCGCTCGACGAGCGTGAGCGGGAGATCCTTCGCCTGCGCTTCGGGCTGGACCGGGGCGAGCCCCGCACCCTCGAAGAGGTCGGCGAGCACTTCAACCTCACCCGGGAGCGCATCCGCCAGATTGAGGCCCGGGCCATGTCGAAGCTGCGCCACCCGTCTTCGGACACCGGGGCGCGTGATTTGCTGACCGTCTAGCGGCGCCTAGGCTCTCCGGCCATGAAGAAGCTGCTGATTCTCGCCATTCTGGTTGCCATCGGCGTCGTCGCCGCCCGCCGCCTGCGCGAGGCCTAGAAAACCCAGAGACGCCGGCTTACGCGGCGCGCCCGGCCAGCCTGGCCGCGGCGTGACGGCCCTTGAGGCCGCGCCGCCACAAGATGAGCGCGGCGCCGGCCACCGCGAGGCTGGTCGTCACCACGGGTGTGGTGCGTCCCACGCGGTCGCGCAAACGGATCGGCTTGGTGAAGTTCCGCACCTCCCAGCCGCGCTCGCGCGCCACCTTGGCCAAGGCCCGGTCGGGGTTGACCGCGACAGGGCGGCCGACTGCCTCGAGCATCGGGAGGTCGGTGCCCGAGTCTGAGTAGGCGCTGCTGGCGGCCAGGTCGAGCCCGGTGCGCACCGCCAGCTCGCGCATGGCCGTGGCCTTGGACTCGCCGTAGGCGTAGAAAGCCATGCGGCCCGTGTAGCAACCCTGCTCGTCGACTTCGCCGCGCGAGCAGATCGCCCCGTCCACACCGAGGAGGTCGGCGAGCGGCAGCACGATCTCCTCCGGCGAGGCCGAGACCAGGTAGACGCGGTGCCCGGCGGCGCGGTGCAGCTCCATGAGCTCGAGCGCCTCGGCGTACATGATCGGCTCCATCGTCTGGAGCATCGTCTCGCGCACGATCTGACGGACCTGGGCCCGGTCCCATCCCTTGGTCAGTGCGAGCATCGACTCCCGGACACGGACGAGTCGCTCCTCGTCGGCACCGAAGTAGAGGTAGATCAGCTGGGACATGGCCGCCCGGGCCACCATGCGCCGGTTGATGAGCCCGCCCTTCAGGAAGGGTCGCCCGAACGCGGCGATCGAAGCCCGGTCTATGACCGTCTTGTCCAGATCGAAGAAGGCCGCCTCCATACTCTTAATGCTACGGGCGACCGGGCCTCCGCCTTGAGCAGGCGTGACATTTCGAGGACGGGACCGCGAACGTTTGGTGCCCGTGAACAGGGATTGAGCGGGGGTTGCCGATCGGTTGCGGCTACGGCTGCTGCTCCGCGATGAACAACGCGTGCACGGCATCTTCCGCGTCAGCTGTCACCAGGACAAGCACTTCGTCGCCCGACTGGAGCGTCGTGTCGCCCCGCGGGACGACGAGACGATCGGCCCGGACCACGGCGACCACGACGCCGTCACGCGGGAAATCGAGGTCGGCGATGGCCGTGTCGTTGGCCGGCGAATCCTCGGCCAGCGTGATCTCGACCAGGTGGGCCACGCCGCCCTTGAACTGCAGCAGGCGGACGAGTGAGCCCACCGAGACCGCCTCCTCGACGAGGGCGGTCAGGAGCTGGGGGGTCGACACCGAGACGTCCACGCCCCAGCTCTCGTTGAAGAGCCACTGGTTCTTCGGGTGGTTGACCCGGGCCACGACACGAGGCACGGCGAACTCCTGCTTCGCCAGGAGCGAGATGACGAGATTGTCCTCGTCGTCGCCCGTGGCCGCCACCACCACGTCGACGGTGGCGAGCCCGGCCCGGTCGAGCGAGGAGACTTCGCATGCGTCGGCGGCCACCCAGGTGATGTCGAGGGTGGGGCGGAGGCGCTCCACCAGTTCGGGGTCCTGCTCGAGCAGGAGCACCTCGTGTCCGTTGGCGTGCAGGTCGGAGGCGATGGCGGTGCCGACGCTGCCGGCTCCGGCGATGGCGACCTTCACCGTGCCCCGTCCGTGCTGGCGCCCTCGGTACGGGCCATCAGCTCGTCGAACTCGCGCAGGGCGTCGTCGAGCACTGCGAGGTGCAGGACATCGCCCTCCTGTCCCACCAGCTCACGCGCATCGAGCCGGGGGACACCGGAGCGGGTCACCGAGACCAGGCTGAGGTGGCCGGGTTGCTCCATGTCGGACAGCGGCCGGCCGGCCCAGCTCTCCGGCAGGGAGCGGTCGACGAGGGTGAGACGCCCGGTGGCGTCGGACCAGTCGCCGACGTCCTCGTCGGGCAGCAGGCGGCGCCGGACCTGGTCGATCGTCCATGTCACCGTGGCGACGGTGGGGATCCCCAGCCGCTGGTAGATCTCGGCCCGGCGGGGGTCGTAGATGCGGGCGACGACGTTGGGGATCTTGTAGGTCTCGCGGGCGATGCGGACCGTCAGGATGTTGGTGTTGTCCCCGCTGGTCACCGCGGCCAGCGCATCGGCCTCGAGGGCGCCGGCTTTCTCGAGGTCGTCGCGGTCGAAGCCCGACCCGACGATGCAGGGCCCGTCCCACTCCTTGAGGCGGCGGAAGGCCTTGGCCGACTTGTCCAGGATGGCCACCGAGTGACCCTCGGCGCTGAGGGAAATGGCGAGGCCCGAACCCACGCGGCCACAGCCGACGACGATGACGTGCACGCCACAGTGCAACACGCCGCGTCCGGTCTTGCAAAAGGCTGACTTTCAGCTGAGTGGATTGCTTCTACTGTGTGGCCGTGGCGACCCCCACGACGGCGACCCCGCCTCCGGCCCCCCTGCCCGGGGTGGCGGGGGAGTCCATCCCCGAGACCCGTCGCTACCGCCTGAAGAACAAACTGCTGGGACCCCCGCTGGTCACCGAGCAGCTGGCGAGCGAGCGCCTGAACAAGGTCATCGCCCTCGGGGTGCTGGCCCCTGACTGCATCTCGTCCTCGGCGTACGGCACCGAGGAGATGTTGACCCAGCTGGTGCCCTATGTGGGGCTGGCCGCCTTTGCCCTGGTCGTCCCGATCACCCTGGCCATCCTCGGCGTCCTCTTCTTCGTGACGCTGTCGTACCTGGAGGTCATTCAGCTCTACACCAAGGCCGGCGGCTCCTACGTGGTGGCCCGGGACAATTTCGGGCCTCGCATCGCGCAGATCGCAGCCGTGGCGCTCCTGATCGACTACACGGTCACGGTCGCGGTGCAGACGTCGGCCGGTACCGCCGCGCTGACCAGCGCCGTCCCCAGCCTGACGCGCTGGACCGTGGAGATCACGGTGGCGGTCGTGCTGCTGCTGCTCTACGGGAACCTGCGCGGCATCCGGGAGGCGGGGACCTACTTCGCCGTCCCCACCTACTTCTTCATCCTTTCTCTGACGAGCGTCATCGTGTTCGGGTTCATCAAGGAGGCGCTCGGGACGCTGCACGCCATCCCGTTGCCGCCGGCCCACGAGGTCTACGGCGGCAAGATCGGCACACCGGGTGACGGGTGGCTGATGGGCCTGGCCTTCATCTTCCTGCTGCGGTCCTTCGCCAACGGGGGATCGTCGCTCACCGGCCTGGAGGCGATCTCCAACGGTGTCAGCAGCTTCCGGAAGCCGGAGGCGAAGAACGCCCGCCAGACACTCGTGGCGATGAGCTCGACGCTGGCCTTCCTGGTGCTGGGCGTCACACTGCTGGCCCGGTGGACCCACGCCGTCCCCTACGCGGGGGGCTCGCCCACCGTGGTGTCCCAAGAGGTCAAGGCGGTCTTCGGCACCAGCGCAGTGGGCCACCTCCTCTTCTACGTCGTGCAGCTGGCCACCATGCTGATCCTCTACACGGGGGGCAACACCAGCTTCAACGGCTTCCCCTACCTGGCCAGCTTCGTGGCGGGCGACCGGTTCCTGCCGCGCCAGCTGACACGGCGCGGCCACCGCCTGGCCTTCTCCAACGGGATCCTCGTACTGGCGGGCGTCGCGCTGGCCCTCGTGCTCGTCTACAAGGCGCAGGTCAATGGCCTCGTCGCGCTCTACGCCATCGGCGTCTTCACCGGCTTCACCATGGCCGGCTCGGGCATGGTGAAGCATCACCTGAGCGCCAAGAAGGGGCACTGGCGACGCGGCATCGCGATCAACGGCTTCTCCGCCTTCCTGTCCTTTGCCGTCGTGCTCATCTTCGCCATCGCGAAGTTCAAGGAAGGCGCCTGGCTGATCTTCGTCGTGGGGCCGCTGCTCTACATCGGCCTGATCCGGCTACACCACCAGTACGAAACGGAAGCGAAGATGCTCGAGACCGGGGTCTCCGAAGCGACCGAGGAGCCCATCCTTCGCCATCACGTCGTCGTGGTGTTCGTCGACCGCCTCGACATGGCGACCGTACGCGCCCTGCAGTACGCCCGGACGTTGACGCCGGACGACGTGCGGGCCGTGCACTTCGACATCGACACCAAGGCGGCCCGCGAGCTCGAGGCCGAGTGGGGCCGGTTCGGCCTGGGCCGCCTGCCCCTCGACATCATCGAAGTCCCGGACCGCCGCCTGGGCCGAGCCGCCATTGAGCTGGTGGCGGACGCCACGTTGGACGGCGACACCGAATGCACGGTCCTGCTGCCGCGG
The DNA here is from genome assembly GCA_036271495.1 of Acidimicrobiales bacterium. Classification (GTDB taxonomy): domain Bacteria; phylum Actinomycetota; class Acidimicrobiia; order Acidimicrobiales; family RAAP-2; genus Bog-473. Next base: position 9,673 of record DATBAO010000098.1, on the reverse strand, counting down.
CGCAGCTACCGCAGGGTCTGGCAGCGCTTCCTCCACGACAGGACGGCTGACAAGATCGCCGCCGTGCTCGGGCAGGTCCCGCACGTCAGCGCCACCATCGTCCCGTTCGCCGTGGCCGAGCAGTTCGGGGAGAGGGTCCGCTCCTACGGCCGCTCGGTCCAGCGGGCCCGCCTGGACGGCACGCCCGCCGACGGGTCCGGGCCGGTCGATGCGGAGGGGCGCAGCGGCGTCGACCGCATCGGGAGGAGGGACGGGCCCAAGCGCCCGGCGACCGTCCTGGCCGCCGACCAGACGCTGGCCCAGCGGGCCGGGGCCACGACGCCTATCGCCTCGGTGCAGCCGCGCCAGCGCATCCGGGTGGCCGGGCGGGTCAAGTCGGTCCGGGTCCAGCCCCGGGCCGGGACGTCGAACCTCGAGTGCGTGCTCAGCGACGGGACCGGGGGGCTCCTGCTCGTGTTCCAGGGGCGCCCCAAGATCGCCGGGATCGAGCCGGGGGCCCGGCTGGTGGCGGAGGGGATGGTGGGTGCCTGGGGCCGGCGGCCCGCCATGCTCAACCCGTCCTTCGAGTTGGTGCAGGGGGCGCCGAGCGACCCGGCGGAGCCCTGAGCCGGGCCCCGCACGAACCGTGCGTTCGGCGGCAGTCAAATTGCCGGGCGGGTCCTCAGTCGCTAACGTCCCCCCCGGCCCAGCGTCGGGTGCGACCTCACCGGCGCGCCGTCGGCCTGGGGTGATGACATCGAAGGCAATGGTGCTGAGCGCTGCCGCACCGCACGGGGGAGGGCGCCTCCATCCCCTCCTCGCCAGACGGACAGGAATAGAAAGGGCATACCGGGAATGATCAGAACGCTCGCAGCCGATGGCGGCTACCAGGCCTTCCACCTCGGCGGGGTCGACAAGACGTGGCTGTATATCTGCCTGATTGCCGGCGTCGTCGGCATCGTGGCCGGTCTGCTCCTCGCCCGCAATGTCCTCTCCTTCGACTCGGGCACAGCCAAAATGAAGGAGATCGCCCTGGCGGTCCAGGAGGGGGCGCAGGCATTCCTGGCCCGTCAGTTCCGGGCCATCGTGATGATCATCATCCCGCTGGCGATCCTGATCTTCTTCACCGCCACCAAGGTGGTCCGGCCCGACGGCTCCGTCGCCCTGACCTTCCAGCAGGACGGCATCTACCGCGTCATCTGCTTCCTGTTCGGTGCGGCCTTCTCCGGCCTGACCGGCTTCATCGGCATGAGCATCGCCGTGCGGGGCAACGTCCGCACCGCGGCGGCTGCCGCCCACGGCGGGGGCATGAAGGAGGCCCTCCGGGTCGCCTTCCGCACCGGTGCCGTGACCGGCATGTTGTGCGTCGGTCTCGGCCTCGTCGGCGCCACGGCCATCGTCCTCATCTTCCAGAACTCGGCCACGGCCGTCCTGATCGGGTTCGCCTTCGGCGCCTCCCTCCTCGCCCTCTTCATGCGAGTCGGTGGCGGTATCTTCACCAAGGCGGCCGACGTCGGTGCCGACCTGGTCGGCAAGGTCGAGGCGGGCATCCCCGAGGACGACCCCCGCAACGCGGCCACCATCGCCGACAACGTGGGCGACAACGTGGGTGACTGCGCCGGCATGGCGGCCGACCTCTTCGAGTCCTACGAGATCACGATCATCGCGGCGCTGATCCTGGGCTACTCGGCCTTCCCCCTCCGCCACACCACGGCCGCCGTCCTCTTCCCGCTGATCGTCCCGGCCATCGGGATCTTCGCCTCCGTCATCGGCGTCCTGGTGGTGCGGGCGCGCACGAACGACCGCAACGCGCTGGCCCCGATCAACCGGGGGTTCTGGCTGGCGGCCGTCCTCACGGTCATCGGCGCCTTCCTCGTGGCCCAGTTCTACGTCCATGACCTGAAGGTCTTCTACGCCGTCCTGACCGGGGTGATCCTGTCGCTGGTGGCCAGCCAGATCACGGAGCAGTTCACCTCGACCGAACGCGGACCGGTGAAGGAGATCGCCGCCTCGGCCCGGACCGGTCCGGCGACCACGGTGCTGGCCGGTATCTCCATCGGTCTGGAGTCCTCCGTCTGGGCCATCATCGCCATCGCCATCGCGATCGGCGTGGCCATCGGGCTGGGCGACGGCAACATTGAGCTCACCTTCTACCTGGTGGCCCTGATCGGCATCGGCCTGCTGGCCACCGCCGGCATGGTCGTCTCGGAGGACAGCTTCGGTCCGGTGTCGGACAACGCGGCCGGCATCGCCGAGATGTCGGGTGAGTTCACCGGTGAAGCCGAGCGGGTCATGGTCAGCCTCGACGCCGTGGGGAACACCACCAAGGTCATCACCAAGGGCGTCGCCATCGGCTCCGCCGTCATCGCGTCCGTTGCCCTCTTCGCCTCCTTCATTGAGACGATCGGCCAGCAGATCCCGAGCTTGCACGCGACCGGGGCGAAGCTCTTCTCGGTCATTCAGATCAATGTGGCCAACCCGACGATCTTCATCGGCCTGCTCATCGGTGGCTCGGTCGCCTTCTTGTTCTCGTCGCTGGCCATTCGCGCCGTCGGTCGGTCCGCCGGCACCGTCGTGCTCGAGGTGCGCCGGCAGTTCCGCGAGCACCCCGGCATCATGGACTACACGGAGAAGCCCGAATACGGGCGGGTGATCAGCATCTGCACCGCGGCGGCACAGCGCGAGCTCGCCACCCCGGCGCTGTTGGCCATCCTGACGCCCGTCATCGTGGGCTTCGGGATCAACTACCTCGCCCTGGGTGCGTTCCTGGCCGGGACCATCCTCACCGGCCAGCTCCTGGCCAACACGCTGTCGAACTCAGGTGGCGCGTGGGACAACGCCAAGAAGTACATCGAGGACGGCAACGAGGGCGGCAAGGGCTCGGAGGCCCACAAGGCGGCCGTCATCGGCGACACCGTCGGTGACCCGTTCAAGGACACGGCCGGACCGGCGCTCAACCCGATGATCAAGGTCATGAACCTGGTCTCTCTGCTGATCCTGCCCGCGGTCATCAGCCTGCGGCACCACACGGGCGCCCGCCTCGCCATCGCCGGCGTCTCCCTGGTGATCCTGCTCGCCGCCCTCGCCTTCTCCAAGCGCGGGTCCGAGGCCATGGACGCCGACTCGGCCGATTCGGCGCCGGCCGCGGCATCCGTCGCGTCGGCCGATTGACCAGGTCAGGTACCTAACGGACCGCAGTGCCGGCGCCCTGGTCGTGCACCCTGCCCTTGACAGGTGGGGTGGCGGACCCCCACTCTGACGTGACCATGCCCTCCTCTTCCCCCATCCGATCGTTGCCCTGCGGGGTGTGCCGTGGGTAAGGCGCTCGTCATCGTCGAGTCGCCCGCCAAGGCCCGCACCATCGGCGGCATGCTCGGCCCCGACTTCATCGTGGAGTCGTCGATCGGGCACATCCGTGACCTGCCGCGCGGGGCCGACGAGGTCCCGGCCGCCTACAAGGGCGAGTCGTGGGCCCGGCTCGGGGTCGACGTGGACAACGGCTTCAAGCCGCTCTACGTGGTGTCCTCGCCGAAGAAGTCGGTGGTGGCCAATCTCAAGAAGCTGCTCAAGAACGCCGACGAGCTCTACCTCGCCACGGATGAGGACCGCGAGGGCGAGTCGATCGCGTGGCATCTCTCCGAGGTGCTGTCGCCGACGGTGCCGGTCAAGCGCATGGTGTTCCACGAGATCACGCCGGCCGCCATCGCCCGCGCCGTGGACGAGTGGCGAGACCTCGACCGCCGCCTGGTCGATGCGCAAGAGGCGCGCCGGATCCTCGACCGCCTCTACGGCTACGAGGTGTCGCCCGTGTTGTGGCGCAAGGTCATGCCGCGCCTGTCGGCCGGCCGGGTGCAGAGCGTCGCCACCCGCATGGTGGTCGAGCGCGAGCGGGCCCGGATGCGGTTCCGCTCCGCCACCTGGTGGGGCGTCGACGGCACGTTCACCAACGCAGCGGCGGCGTCGGGCTTCGGTGCCGCGCTGATCGGCCTCGGTGGAGCCACCATCGCCACCGGCAAGGACTTCGACGAGCAGGGGGAGCGCACCGGCAAGAATGAGGTGCGGGTGCTCGGCGAGGAGGAGGCGACGTCGGTTGCCACCGCCCTGGTCGGCCGTTCCTTCACGGTGAGCGCCGTGACCGAGCGGCCCTTCCGCCGCTCGCCGGCCGCGCCGTTCATGACCTCGACGCTGCAGCAGGAGGCGGGCCGCAAGCTCCGCTTCAGCGCGCAGCGCGCCATGCAGGTGGCCCAGCGCCTCTACGAGCAGGGCTTCATCACCTACATGCGAACCGACTCGACGACGCTGTCGGACCAGGCGCTCACCGCGGCCCGGAGCCAGGCCCGGGAGATGTACGGCGACGCCTACGTCCCCGACGCGCCGCGCCGGTACGAGCGCAAGGTCAAGAACGCGCAGGAGGCCCACGAGGCCATCCGCCCGTCCGGTGAGACGTTCCGGACGCCAGAGCAGGCCGGCCGCGAGCTGTCGGGGGACGAGCTCCGCCTGTACGAGCTGATCTGGAAGCGCACGGTGGCCTGCCAGATGAACGACGCCACCGGGACCAGCGCGCAGATCCGCCTGACGGCCGAGGTGCCCGAGGGCCTGGCCCAGGGGCAGGAGGCGGAATTCTCCGCCAGCGGCCGGGTCATCGCCTTCCCTGGTTTCCTGCGGGCCTACGTCGAGGGTGAGGACGACCCCGATGCCGAGCTAGCCGACCGCGAGGTCGTGCTCCCCGCGCTCGCCGTGGGCGACGTGGTGGAGGGCAGCGCGTTCGAGCCCGGTTCGCACACGACGCAGCCGCCGGCCCGCTACACCGAGGCCTCGCTCGTCAAGGCCATGGAGGAGCTGGGCGTGGGGCGCCCGTCCACCTACGCCAGCGTCATCGCCACCATCCTCGACCGCGGCTACGTGTGGAAGAAGGGGACGGCGCTCGTCCCGAGCTTCACCGCCTTCGCCGTCGTCGGGCTCCTCGAGCGCTACTTCGGCGACCTGGTCGACTACGGCTTCACGGCGTCGATGGAGGACGACCTCGACGAGATCGCGGCCGGCCGCGAGGAGTCGCTGCCATGGCTGACGCGCTTCTACTTCGGCACGGCCGGCCCGGGCGCCGGCAACGGCAAGGGCGACCAGGTCGAGGGGGTGGGGCTCAAAGCCTCGGTGGCTACCCACCTGAGCGAGATCGACGCCCGTGAGATCAACTCCATCCCGCTCGGCGACGGGAGCGACGGCGAGCCGATTGTGGCGCGCGTCGGCCGCTACGGCCCCTACCTCCAACACGGTGAGGAGCGGGCGTCCATTCCCGACGACATGGCGCCGGACGAGTTGACGATCGAGCGGGCCGAGGAGATCCTGGCCGCGCCCTCGAACGACCGCGTGCTCGGCCTGGACCCCGAGAGCGGACTCAACATTCAGGTCAAGGCCGGGCGTTTCGGGCCCTACGTCCAGGTGGGCGACGTGACCGAGGGCGGCGACAAGCCGCGCACGGCATCGCTGTTCTCCGCCATGGAGCCGGCCACGCTCACGCTGGAGCAGGCGCTGCAGCTGCTGCAGATCCCGCGCACCATTGGCGCGGACCCGGAGACCAACGAGGACGTGGTGGCCCACAACGGGCGCTTCGGCCCGTACCTCAAGCGCGGCGCCGACACGCGCAGCCTCGGGAGTGAAGAGCAGCTGCTGACCGTGACGATGGCGGAGGCGCAGGCACTGTTCGCGCAGCCCAAGCAGCGCCGGGGCCGCGCCTCGGCGGCACCGCTGCGGGAATTGGGCACCGACCCGACGACGAACCTGCCGGTCGTCGTCAAGGACGGCCGCTTCGGGCCCTATGTGACCGACGGCACGACCAACGCCAGCTTGCGCAAGGGCGACGCCGTGGAGTCCATCGACATGGAGCGCGCGTCCGAGCTGTTGGGCGAGCGCCGCGCCGCTGGACCCTCGACGCGCAAGAAGAAGGCAGCCAAGAAGAGCGCGCCGGCCAAGAAGAAGGCGGCGGCGAAGAAGACCACCAAGAAGACCGGTGCGGCGAAGAAGGCGGCGGGAGCCAAGAAGGCGGCCGCCGCTTCCGACCCGGGCGCCGCGACGATGAAGGCTGCACCGACCGAACCGTTCTGAGATGCCGGCCCGGGGTCGCCTCATTGCGCTCGAGGGCATCGACGGCTGTGGCAAGTCGACCCAAGCTCGTGCGCTGGCCCAGGCGCTCGGTGCGACGCTGACCTTCGAGCCCGGCGCCACGCCGGTCGGAGCCCGGTTGCGTGAGCTCCTGCTGGCCCCCGAGGCGCCGCCTCCGTCGGCCCGGACCGAGGCACTGCTGATGGCAGCTGACCGGGCCGAGCACGTCGCCCGCGTCCTGGGGCCGGCACTGGCCGCCGGCGACTGGGTGGTCAGCGACCGCTACGCCGCCTCGACCATCGCCTACCAGGGCTACGGGCAGGGACTCGATCCCGCCGCCCTGGGCGAGCTGGTCCAGTGGGCCACCGGCGGGCTGCGGGCCGACCTGTCGGTCCTGGTCGACGTCGAGGTGGAGGTGGCTGCCGCCCGTCTGGCCGCCGGGAGCCGGGGTCGGGCCGACCGTCTGGAGGGCCTCGGGACGGACTTCGCCGCACGGGTGCGCCAGGGCTTCTTGGACCAGGCCGGGGAGGACCCCGCCCACTGGCTCGTCGTCGACGGGACGGCGGAGGCCGCCGCCCTCACGGCGCATATCGTGGCGTCCGTGCGCGATCGACTGGGTGACGCGCCGGCGGGGCGCACGTGAGCACGGGCCTTCCGGTCTCGCCGGACCGCCCGGTCCCCGCGCTCTTCGACGGTGTGGTGTCACAGGACGCCGCGGTAGCCGCCCTGCGCGCGGCGGCCGTCAACCCGGTGCACGCCTACCTGTTCCGGGGGCCACCCGGGAACGGCGGCCTCGCTGCGGCCTACGGGTTCGCGGCCGCGCTCCTGTGCCCCGACGGCGGGTGCGGCGAGTGCGCCACCTGCCGGGCCGCGCTGGCGGGTACCGACCCTGATCTGCACATCGTGCGTCGCAGTGGCGCGTCGGTCTCCGTCGAGAACCTGCGCCAGGTCGTCGCATTGGCCCAGCGCCGCCCGCTGCACGCGGCGCGTCAGGTGATCGTTGTCCTCGACATGCATCTCGCCGCACTCAAGGCCCCGGCGATCCTCAAGACCCTTGAGGAACCGCCGGGCGACACGGTCTTCGTGCTCCTGGCCGACGAGGTGGTGCCCGAGCTGGTCACGGTGGCCAGCCGCTGCGTGGAGATCGCCTTCCCGCCCGTGCCGCGGGGCGAGCTGGTGCAGTGGTTGGTGGAATCGGGCGTGGCGGCGGACATGGCCGCCGTGGTGGCGGACAGCGCCGGCGGCAACCCGGAGCGGGCTCGGGTCATGGTCGACGACCCCGATGTGGCGGCCCGGGTGGCGTTGTGGGCCTCGGTCCCCGAAGAGCTGACGGCGGCCGGCCTGACCGCGGCGGGCATGACACGGCGGGTCCTGGAATCCGCCGACCGGGCCGTGGAACCCCTGCGGGCGGCCCACGCCCAGCAGATGGAGGCCCTCACGGCGGCGGCCAAGGAGATGGGCGAGCGCGGCTTGCCGGGGCGCAAGGAGATCGTCGAGCAGCATCAGCGCGAGGAGCGCCGCTTCCGCACCGACGCTCTCCGGGCGGGACTCGGCGTGCTCGCCCGGACCTACCGCGGCCGCGTGGTGCGGGCGGCCAGTGGCCCCGTCGCGGTCGGCGATGCCGACGTCCGGAGCGCTGCCGATGCCGTCGGGTTCATCACCGAGACAGCGGAAGCGCTGCCGCGCAACCCCAACGAGACCCTCCTGGTGCAATCGCTCTTCGTGCGTCTGGCCGCCCTGGCGGCCTGAGCCCAGGGCGGCCTGGGCGTCGCCTGGGCGCCCGGGGTTAGTCTTTTGGCGAAACTCCCGAGGGTGGCGAGAGTGGTGGAGACGTGGTGGCCGAACGTGAACGTGCCCAGGAGCACTGCAGTCGGTTGGGCCATGCACGCCTGTGCCGTGGCACCAGGGGGAACCGCCGGAGGACGGCGTGACGGCGGAGGCTGACGCCGGACGACTGGAGATACGGGTCCTCGGGCCGGTCGAGATCGCCTGGGACGGGCGGGCCGTCGACATCGGGGGCGTGAAGGCGCGGGCGCTGGTCGCCCGGCTTCTCATCGATCGTCGTATCATCGTGTCGGTCGACCGACTCGTGGACTCGTTGTGGGTGGATCACGAGGGGCCGGGCGCCGAGATCGCGCTGCGCTCGACCATCTCCCGGCTGCGCAAGCGCCTGCGTGACGCCGACGCGCCCGAGGACCTGATCGTGACGCGGGCCCCCGGTTACGTACTGGAGGTGGCGGCCGAGGTGACCGACGCCTTCCGGCTGCAGCGCCTGGTGGCGGAGGGAAGGGCTCAGCTCGCCCGCCGGCGGCCCAGCGAGTGCATCCGGGTGCTTTCCGAGGCCGAAGGGCTCTGGCGCGGGCCGGCCTACCTCGAGGTGCGCGACGAGCCCTTTGCCCGGGCGGAGGCCCGCCGGCTGGAGGAGCTCCGGCTCTCGGCCACCGAGACGAGGATCGACGCGGAGCTCACCCTGGGGCGGCACGAGGCCGTCACCGGCGAACTGGAGACACTGACCAGCGCCCATCCGATGCGGGAGCGGCTGTGGTCCCAGCGCATGCTGGCGCTCTACCGGGCGGGACGCCAGGCCGAGGCGTTGCGGGTCTTCCAGGATCTGCGCACCATCCTGGTGGCCGAGCTGGGGATCGAGCCGGGCCACGACGTGACGTGGATGGAGCACGCCGTGCTCGCGCAGGATCCGGCGCTCGACTTCCCTGTTCCCGACGAGGCAGACGCCGGCCCGGCGGCGGCGCAGTCCGCGCCACCGGGCTACCAGGTGCGGGTGCTGGCGCCCCAGCAGGATGGGCGGCTGGTCGGCCGCTCCCGCGAGTCGGCTCTGCTGCGCGACTGGTGGACGTCGGTGCGCCAGGGAGCGGGACGGCTCCTGCTCGTCGACGGCGATCCCGGCATCGGCAAGACGCGCTTGGTCGCCGACTTGGCGCGCGCCGCCGAAGCGGATGGCGCGCTGGTGTTGTGGGGTCGCTGCGACGAGGATCCGGTGGCGCCCTTCCAGCCCTTCGCCGAGGCACTCGGGCGCTACTTCCAGTCCCTGTCGGCGGACCGGATTTCGGGCATGCCTGACTGGCAACTCAGCGAGCTCTCCCGCCTGGTGTTGCGCCTGCGTGAGTACGCACCGGTGTTCGAGGACGAGGGCGGCGACCCCGACAGCGACCGCTTCCGATTCTTCGAGGCGGTCACGGCGACTTTGAGCGAGCTGTCGTCGAGCGGCACCATCCTGCTCGTGATCGACGACCTGCACGCCGCCGACCAGCCGACGCTCCTCCTGTTGCGGCACGTCCTGCAGGGGATCGACGATGCCAAGCTCGGCATTGTTGGCATGTTCATCGACACCGAGGTGCCGCCCGATCACCGTCTGCGCGCCATGGTCGCCGACTTCCGTGCGGTCGACTCCGTGGCGACGGTGCACCTGCAGGGGTTGCCCCGCGCCGCGGTGGAGGAGCTGGTGCAGGACTGGCCGAACCCACCCGAGGACCTCGTGACCCAGCTCTGCCGTCTCACCGACGGCAACCCACTCTTCCTCGACGAGCTCCTGCGCCAGGTCGGATACCGGGAGGCCGAGCAGAGCGCCCAGGGCGAC
>DATBAO010000097.1:0-20403 GCA_036271495.1 Acidimicrobiales bacterium | reverse complement strand
GTCGACCTCGAGGTAGTGGTCACGGAACGTGTGGTTCTGTGCCGGGTCGAGGACTTCGAGCAATGCCGACGACGGGTCGCCCCGGTAGTCCGCACCGATCTTGTCGACCTCGTCGAGGACGATGACCGGGTTCATGGTCCCCGCCTCGCGCAGGGCACGCACCAGGCGGCCCGGCTGCGCACCGACATAGGTGCGGCGGTGGCCACGGATCTCGGCCTCGTCGCGCACGCCGCCGAGCGACACGCGGACGAACTTGCGCCCGAGCGCGTTGGCCACGGACTCGCCGAGCGACGTCTTGCCGACGCCCGGAGGCCCGACGAGGGCCAGGATGGCCCCCGAGCCGCGCCCGTCCACGGGTGCGAGGCCGCGCTCGGCCTGCAGCTTGCGCACGGCGAGGTGCTCGAGGATGCGCTCCTTCACGTCGGCCAGACCGTCGTGGTCCGCCTCCAGGATGCGCGACGCCTCGGGGATGTCGAGCCGGTCCTCGGACTCGGTGCCCCAGGGGATCTCGAGCACGGTGTCGAGCCAGGTACGGATCCAGCCCGTCTCGGGGCTCTGGTCACTGGTGCGCTCGAGCTTGTCGACCTCGCGCTCGACCGCCTTGCGGACGTGCTCGGGCAAGTCCCGTGCTTCGAGCTTGGCCCGGTAGTCGTCGGGGTCCTCGTCGCCACTGTCGCCACTGAGGCCGTTGAGCTCCTTGCGGATGGCGTCGAGCTGGCGGCGGAGCAGGAACTCGCGCTGCGTCTTCTCCATGCCCTCTTCGACGTCGGTCTTGATCTTCTCGCGCAGCGTCAGGTCGGCCAGCGTGTCGCGGGCCCATCCGAGGACGAGGCGGAGCCGCGCTTCGATGTCGCGCGTCTCGAGCACCTCGACCTTCTGCGTGAGCGAGAGGTCGGGCGAGTAGCCCGACATGTCGGCCAGGCGGCTGGGCTCGTGGATGTCGCGCAGCTGCGCCGCGATGCGGCCGGCGCCCCGGCTGTGCAAGATGTTCTCGAGCACGGCGCGGTACTCCCGGGCCAACTCGTTGGCGGCCGGGGTCGGCTCGGGCTCGTCGAGGGGCTCGGCCTCCACCCACAGGGCGTCGCCGGTGCCGGGGACCCCGGTGCCGATCACGGCGCGGCGGTCACCGCGGATGGCCACGGCGGGCAGGCCACCGGGGAGGTCGCCCTCCTCCATGACCTCGGCGATCACGCCGACGGCGGCAAAGCGGCCCTCGATGTGGGGCACCAGCAGCAGGCGGCCTCCCGCCGAGCGGGCGGAGTCCACGGCGGCCCGGGCCTCGTCGGACTCCAGCGCCATGGTGAAGACCATCCCGGGCAGCACGACCCCTGACGTCAGGGGGAGCAATGGGAGTGTCACGTTCTCGTTTGTCATCGGGTTCCCTTCGGGTTCCAATTCCTCTGACTGGTCAACCATCTGGGTGGGAAGGTCATTCCCGCCCGGTCCGACTGGGTGTAATCCCGTAATGGTTGGCCTTCAAGCATAAATGGAGCCGGGGCTGATCCGGTCAGGGTCCAGCCCCTGGTGAGGGCCGAGAAGGAGGGCGGGGCGGCCTCCCCGAGGCCTACTCTGGGAGCATGAGCGGCACGGAGACAGCCCCCACGCCGGGCGCGGCGGGGAGCACCACCCTGGCCCCGGCGCGGCCGGCGCCCGACCTCGACGACGGCGACCACGACCGCATGGCTCACATCGTCCTGGAGGGCTACACGCCCACCAAGGGCCGCAAGAAGGGCAAGTACGTCTCGGCGGGGCCGAGCGTGGTGGAGGGCATCGTCAACCGCACCGCGGTGAAGGCACTCTGCGGCAAGGAGTGGGTGCCGGGCCGGGACCCCAAGCGCTATGGCCTGTGCCCCACCTGCAAGGAGATCGCCGAGGGCATGGGCTGGAAGATCCCGGCCAGCTGAACGCTCCGGCCGAAGCCGCTGCGCAGGCATTCGTGCCGTCGCCCCGGTGGTTGGCTACCGTGCGGTCACTGATGATCCGTCGCCGCAGACGGTCCGCCCCGGAGGGAGCACGTTGGCACAGGTCAGCTTCGACGGGGTCACCAAGAAGTTCGGCGACACCACCGCGGTCGATGACCTGACGCTGCACGTGGCCGACGGCGAGCTGCTCGTGCTCCTCGGCTCGTCGGGCTGCGGCAAGACCACCGCGCTGCGGATGGTGGCCGGGCTCGAAGAGGTGACCGCCGGCACCGTCTCCATCGGGACGCGCGTCGTGAACGACGTCGACCCCAAGGACCGCGACGTCGCCATGGTCTTCCAGAGCTACGCGCTGTACCCGCACTTGACGGTGGCACGGAACATCGAGTTCCCGCTCCGCCAGCGCGGCGTGGACAGGGAGGAGCGCTCGACCAAGGTCAAGCGGGCGGCCGAGACACTCGGCCTGACGCCGCTGCTCGACCGCAAGCCCGGGCAGCTGTCGGGCGGCCAACGCCAGCGCGTGGCGCTGGCCCGGGCCATCGTGCGCGAGCCGACCGTCTTCCTCATGGACGAGCCGCTGTCGAACCTCGACGCCGCGCTGCGCGTCCAGACGCGGGCCGACATCGTGGAGCTGCAGGCGCGGCTCTCGACCACGACGCTCTACGTCACCCACGATCAGGTCGAGGCCATGACGATGGGCGACCGCATCGCCGTCATGAGCGAGGGGCGGCTGCAACAGGTGGCCACGCCCGAGGCGCTCTACGCGCGGCCGGCCAACACGTTCGTGGCGCACTTCCTCGGCAGTCCCGGCATGAACCTCATCGGCGGCATGCTGGTCGAGAGCGGCGCGCCCGCTGCTGAGGGTGCGCCCGCGCACGGCACGCTGAGTGTCGCCTTCCCCGGCGCGTCGGTGCCGTTGCCCGACGCGGTGGCCGACACCGTGCGCGGGGCGGGGCCCGACGTCGTGCTCGGGCTGCGGCCCGAGGCGCTCCACCTGAGCGACGACGGGGCGATCGGCGCCACCGTCATCATCGTGGAGCTGCTCGGCGCTGAGACGCACGTCATCTGCCAGACCGAGACGGGCGCCCGGGTCATCGTGCGCCAGCGTGCCGACGCCTCCAAGCCCAAGATCGGTGAGGCCGTGCGCATCGCCGTCGACCCCGACGCGGCCTCGTACCACCTGTTCGCCACCGAGGGCAGTGGCGGGCGCCGGCTGGGGGGCCCGGCGTGACCGTCGTCACGACGGAGGGCGCCGTCACCGGGGCCGAGCCGGTGGACGACGTGGGCCCGCTGGACCCGGGTGAAAGCGACGGAGGTGCAGGTCAGGGCGGCGGCGGGTCGGCCGGCCACACGGCCACGGTGCGCTCCAAGCGGCGCAAGGAGGCCATGCTGGCCTACCTGCTCATCCTGCCGGCCATGGTCCTGTTCGGCGTCTTCTCCTTCTATCCCTTCCTGCGCAACTTCAAGCTGATGCTCTACCAAACGCCGCCGGTGCCCGGCCTGCCCTCGCACTACGTCGGGCTGCACCAGATCATCCCGACCATCACCTCGACCCAGTTCACCCAGAGCCTCGTCACCACCCTCGTCTTCGTCGTGCTCGTCGTGCCCATCAGCCTGCTGGCCGGGCTCGGCCTGGCGGTGGCGGCGCACCGCAGGCTCAAGGGCATGGCGGCCTACCGCGTCATCTTCTCGTCGACGGTGGTCAGCTCGGTGGCGGTGGCGGCCGTCGTGTTCGGGACGCTGCTCAACCCGGTGGTCGGGCTGTTGCCGTGGCTCGGCATCGACCCGACGCCGCCGGCGCTCGAGAACGCGACGTGGGCCCTCCCCGCGGTGGCGCTCCTCACCATCTGGCAGTTCCTCGGCCTCTCCTTCATCATCATGTCGGCCGGCCTGCAGTCGGTGCCCGACGAGTTGCTCGAGGCGGCGCGCATCGACGGCGCCGGCCCCTGGACGCGCTTCTGGCGCATGACGGTGCCGCTGCTCTCCCCCACCATCTTCTTCGCCGGCGTCATCAGCACCATCTACGCCTTCCAGGCCTTCGGCGCGGTCGACATCCTCATCGGGCCGCAGAACACGGCGCGCCTGCACACCAACGTGCTGATCTACAACATCGTCAACCAGCTGCAGGTGGAGAACAACACCGGGGTGGCCGCCATTCTCGCCATCGTGCTCTTCCTCATTCTGCTGGTGCTGACCATCCTGCAGATGCGCCTCCTGGAGCGGCGGGTGACCTATGCCCGCTGACCTGCTCGAGGCCCCGGTGGCCGACGTGGACGTCGCCGTCCACCGCAAGCCGCGCCGCACGCTGCGCACCGTGGGCAGCTACATCCTGCTGACGGCCGGCGCCGTCATCGTGCTGTTCCCGATCTACGTGACGATCGTGAACTCGCTCCTCCCGGCGGACCAGCTGGTGCACCAGCCGCCGCCGCTGTTCCCGACCAACCCGCAGTGGCACGACTACAGCGCGGCCTGGAACGGCGGCCAGATGTCGAAGTACATGCTGACGTCCGCCGTCATGACGGCGATCATCGTGGTGGGGCAGCTGGTGACCTCGGTGCTCGCCGCCTACGCCTTCGCCTTCCTCACCTTCCCCTTCAAGCGGACGCTCTTCGTGCTCTGCCTGGCCACGCTGATGATCCCGCTCGAAGTGACCTTCATCACCAACCTCGACACCATCACCTCGCTCGGCTGGTTCAACACCTACGCCGGCCTGGCCATCCCGTTCCTCGCCACCGGCTTCGGCATCTTCTTACTGCGGCAGGCCTTCCTGCAGATCCCGCGCGACCTGCAGGAGGCGGCCCAGCTCGACGGCTACGGGCACATGAAGTTCATGACGCGGGTGGCCGTGCCGCTGGCCCGGCCCTCGCTCGCCGCGCTGGCCGTGTTCTCCTTCCTGGCCGCCTGGAACCAGTACCTGTGGCCGCTGGTCTCCACCGGCGGGACCGTCCCGTTGAACACGGTGCAGATCGGCCTGAAGCAACTGCTCGGCACGCAGGTGTCCACCATCCCCGTCGCGCTGGCCGGCACCGTCATCGCCTTCGTGCCGCTCGTCATCCTGCTGCTCGTCTTCCAGAAGCAACTGGTGCGCAGCCTCACGGCGGGTGCGGTCAAGTAACAGGAGCGTGACGCGGGGCCCGGCGACGTAGCGTCGGCGTGCCTGGATGTTAGAAAAGGGGCATGCGGACCCCTCGTCTCTCCCGACTCGCTGCCACCGCGCTCTTCGTCACGACGTTGAGCGGCACGGCGGCCTCGGCCGCCATCGGCGGCAGCACAGCAGCCGGGGCGGCCAGCCTGCCCTCGTGCAACATCAAGGCGCTGACCAACCACAAGGGCGTGGTCAACATCACCTTCTGGGAGTCGGCCTCGGAGGCCAACCTCACCGTGCTGCAGGGCATCGCCAGCGCGTTCAACTCCTCGCAGACCAAGGTGCACGTGACCCTGGTCACCCAGGCCGGCTACGACGACACGTGGCAGAAGTATCTCGCCGGCCTCTCCAGCGGGCAGCTGCCCGACGTGGTGCAGCTCGAGGACCAGCGCACCCAGGCCGCCATCGACACCGGCTCCTTCCTCCCCGTGCAGTCGTGCATGAACGCGGCCAAGTACCCGACGAGCGACTACCTCCCCCGGCCGCTGGCCTACTGGAAGGTCAACAAGGTGCAGTGGGCCATGCCCTTCGCCGTGTCGGCGCCGATCCTCTATTACAACCAGACCGCCTTCACCAAGGCCGGCCTCAACCCGGCCGACCCGCCGGCCACGCTGACGCAGATGGTGTCCGACGCCAAGGCGCTGAAGGCCTCGGGCAGCGGCATGGGCCTCGTCCTCGACCCCTGGCACCTCGAGACGTGGCTGGCCTCGGCCAACCAGCTCTTCGTGAACAACAAGAACGGCCGCAGCACCCGGGCCACCGCGGCGGTGTTCAACAACAAGACGGCCGTGTCCATCTTCAGCCAGCTGAGCTCGCTGGTGCGCTCGGGCGACGCCACGACCAACCCGGCGACGGGTCCCGACCAGTACGACAACCTGCTCGGCATCGGCAGCGGCAAGTACGGCATGACCCTCGAGACGTCGGCCGCGCTCGGCACGGTGACCCAGCTCCTCGGCAGCGGCAAGTACGCCAACGTGAAGCTCGGCATCGGTGCCTTCCCCGTCTACAGCACGTCGGTCAAGGGCGGGATCGAGCCGGGCGGCTCGGGCGTCTTCATCTCGAACAAGTCGTCGGCCCTCGACCAGGCGGCGTCGTGGCAGTTCGTCTCCTACCTGATGAGCACGCAGAGCGTGGCCACCTGGGCGGCCGGGACGGGCTACATCCCGGTGCGCAAGTCCTCGGCGCAGACGGCGACGGTGCAGCACCTCTGGACGACCAGCCCCGGCTACAAGGTCGCCTACGACGAGATCAACAACGGGGCCAACACGCCGGCCACTTCGGGCTCGGTCATCGGGCCCTACGCCGACGTCCGCACCGACGTGCTGAACGCCGAGATCTCCATGTACACCCAGGGCGTGAAGCCGGCCGCCGCGGTGAAGTCGGCGGCCTCGAGCGTCACCAGCACGATCTCGACCTACAACGGGCGGCTGGGGTCGTCCTAACGGACCGCCAGGCACGGGGCCGGGCCGGCGCGGTCCATCTCCTTCCCGCCACATCGGCGCGTTGGGGCCGTTCCTCAATAGGGCCGAAAGTCACATCCGGGGCCGAAGAACCGCAGTTCAGGCGGGGGCTTCGGTAATGTCATCCGCCTAGCGGCGCGCTCTGGGTGGGAGTCAAGCGCCGCTGCGGAGGAACGAACACCATGGTGGTTCAGGACACAGACACGGTCGGGCTCGCCGCCTACCGGGCCCTGTTCACGCGCAGCTCCGAGGGCGTGCTCTTCTGCGGCGAGGACGACCGGATCACCGCCGTCAACCCGGCGGCCTGCGCCATGCTCGACATGGACGCCGAGACGATCTGCGCCCTGGGGCGCGACGGGCTGGTGGACCAGGAGGACCCCCGCTGGGCCATCGCCGTGGCGGAGCGGGAGCGCACGGGATCGGCCGTCGGCGTGGCCCGGCTGCGCCGGGGCGACGGCCGCTACATCGAGATAGAGCTGACGGTGCTGCAGTACCGGGCCGAGGACGGTACGACACAGACGTGCTGCATCCTGCACGACATGACCGGGCGCCTGGCCATTGAGCGCGAGCTCGAGGAACTCAGCGCGCGGTTGCTCCAGCAGTCACGGGGCGACGAGCTGACGGGGTTCCAGAACCGCCGCGGCCTGGTGGCGGCGGGCACCCAGCTGCTGCAGTTCGCCGACCGCCAGGAAGCGGCG
This sequence comes from Acidimicrobiales bacterium, assembly GCA_036271495.1. Taxonomy (GTDB): domain Bacteria; phylum Actinomycetota; class Acidimicrobiia; order Acidimicrobiales; family RAAP-2; genus Bog-473. The sequence goes on along the minus strand of DATBAO010000097.1, from coordinate 13,181 downwards.
GTGCACGCGCTGTTCGTCGACGTCGGCAACGTGCAGGAGCTCAACGAGCGCCTGGGCCACCACGCCGGTGACGCCGCGCTGCAGGCCGTGGCCCGCGCCCTGTCGGTGACGTTCCGCGTGCAGGACGTGCTGGCCCGCATCGGCGGCACGCAGTTCCTGGTGCTGACCCTGCACCTGGCGGACTCCGACTGCGCCACCGTGACCGGGCGCATCCGCCAGCACCTCGCCGCACCCGAGACGCGGGCGTTCGTCGGCGCCCCGGTCGAGGTCTGCTGCGGCTGGACCACCCGCCCGGGCGGCGACCGCACCTCGCTCGAGGACCTGGTGGCCCGCTCCGACTGGGCCATGCTGGAGTCCCGGGAGGGGCGTCAGGCCGCCTTCGGGCCGACGACCGGCTGATCCCCCGGCCGGCCTCCCTCTCCCCGCTAGGCGGGACGGCGACCGAGCCGGGCCCGTTGGCGCCGGCGCTTCACCTTCACGACGCCCGCGCACACCAGGTAGAGGGCGTTGCGGGGGCCGCCGAGGAGGGCCATCACCACCGCCGGCACGACGACCTCGGCGATACGCATGGCGCCATGATCGCAAACCATCAGGCCCATCGGCGGCGTCTGCTGGCCTCGGTTCCTGCGAGGCACCCTTGCGACTGGCAGCCCGGTCCTGTTCGACGGCTGACCTGGCCTTTCCTTATTCCTGACTAACCCGCTTGGATTTAGTAATCCAGGTGTATTAAGTTGCTTAGATGCTCAGAAACCCCTCGCACCCAGCCGCGCCCGCCGGCGCGCCCGCCCGGCGGATCCGGGCCGGCCGCAGCGCCGCCATCACCGCCCTGGCCCTCGGTGGCCTGGCCCTCACCGCCCTGCCGGCCGGCGCCTCGGGTGGCTCCGTCAGCCTGGTGGCGTACTCCACACCCAAGCCCGCCTACAGCGTGCTGGCCGCCGCCTTCGCCAAGACGAAGGCCGGGGCGGGCGTGACCGTCTCCTCGTCCTTCGGCCCCTCGGGCACCCAGGCCACCTCGGTGGTGAACGGCCTCCCCGCCGACCTCGTCAACTTCTCGCTGGAGACCGACATGACGAAGGTCGTCAAGGCCGGCCTGGTGTCGAGCTCGTGGAACAAGGGTGCGACCAAGGGCATCGTGACGAACTCCATCGTCTCGTTCATCGTGCGCCCCGGGAACCCCAAGCACATCACCACGTGGGCCGACCTCATTAAGTCCGGCGTCAAGGTGATCACGCCCAACGTGTTCAGCTCGGGCAGCGCCAAATGGAACTTGATGGCGGCCTACGGCGCCCAGATCTCGCTCGGCAAGTCCCCGGCGCAGGCGACGGCCTACCTGTCGAAGCTGCTCAAGAACGCGGTGGCCCAGCCCGCCAGTGCGAGCGCGGCGTTGCAGACGTTCCTGTCGGGACAGGGTGACGTCCTGCTCGACTACGAGGACGACGGCCTGTACGCCAAGAGCCAGGGCGAGCCGGTCGCCGTCGTCACCCCGCCGCAGACGATCCTCATCCAGAACCCGATCGCGGTGACGAAGACGGCCAGCCCGGCGGCCAAAGCATTTCTGGCCTACCTCCTCTCCCCCGCCGGCCAGACCGTGTGGGGCAAGCAGGGCTACCGGCCCGTCCTCCCGGCGGTGGCCAAGAAGTTCACGTTCCCGGCCCCCAAGACGCTCTTCACCATCGACAAGTTCGGCGGCTGGACCGCAGTCAACGCCAAGTTCTTCGACCCCGAGACCGGCATTGTGGCCAAGGTCGAGCAGACGCTCGGCGTCTCCACCGCCAGCTCCTAGTCGTCCATGACCAGCACGGGCCTCTCCGTCGGCGACCTGGGTCTCCCGGGTGGCGGGAGCGCGCCCGCTGACCGCGAGCCAGGGCGGGGACGTTGGCGCCGTTCCCCCGCGGCGCCTCCCCCGGGCCTGGTCGCGGCCGGCCATGTGGCCGGGCGGGCGGCCGGCCCCGCGCTGGCCGTCACCTACCTGTCCCTGTTGGTGCTGTTGCCGGTGGCCGCGCTCATCTCGAACGCGTTCAGTGGCGGGTGGTCCGAGTTCTGGGCCGCCATCACCCAGCCCGAGGCTGTCGCCGCGTTGGAGCTCACGCTGGCCATCTCCGCCATCGTGGCGGTGGTCAACTCGGTGGCGGGCCTCGTCATCGCCTTCGTGCTCGTGCGCGACGACTTCCGGGGCAAGGCATTCGTCGGCGCCCTCATCGACCTGCCCTTCGCGCTGCCGACGATTGTGGCCGGCCTGACGCTGCTGGCGCTCTACGGCGTCAACAGCCCGCTGCACGTCGACCTGGCCGGCACCCGCTACGGCGTCGGCGCCGCGCTCCTCTTCGTGACGCTGCCCTTCTGCGTGCGGAGCGTCCAACCGGTGCTGGCCGAGCTCGATGCCGAGGTCGAGGACGCCGCTGCTTCCCTCGGTGCCACGCCGCGCCAGGTGCTGGGCCGCGTCATCCTGCCGAGCATCCTGCCGGCGGTGCTGGCCGGGGCCGGGCTCGCCTTCGCCCGGGCCGTCGGCGAGTACGGCTCGATCATCCTCATTTCGGGCAACCTGCCCTTCAAGACCGAAGTCGCTTCCTCGTGGATCTTCGGCCTGGTGCAGAGCGACGACGACCCCCAGGCCAGTGCCGTGTCGATCCTGCTCGTGACCATCGCCTTGATCGTGCTCCTCGGCATCGGCTGGGCCCGCCGCCGCTTCGACCTCTCGGAGTCGGTGTGAAGCACTCGCGCTGGCGCCTGCCCCTGCGCTTCACGGTGCTCGGCTACCTCGCCCTGCTCGTCGTGCTGCCCGTGTCGACCGTGTTCTTCCGCGCCTTCCAGCACGGGCTCGGTGCCGCGTGGGATGCCCTGACGACCCCGGATGCGCTGCACGCGCTGTGGCTCACCTTCATCGTGGCCATCATCGCCGTCCCCCTGAACACCATCTTCGGCGTGGGGGTGTCGCTCATCCTGGCCCGCCACCGCTTCCCCGGCGCCTGGTTGCTCGATGCGCTGGTCGACGTCCCCCTCGCCATCTCCCCGGTGGTCATCGGCCTCGGGCTGATCCTCGTCTACGGCCACACCGGCTGGTTCGGCAACTGGCTCGCCGCACGCGGCATCACCGTGATCTTCTCCGTGCCGGGCATCGTGATGGCCTCGGCTGCCGTGTCGTTGCCCTACGTCGTGCGTTCGGTGCTGCCGGTGCTGCTCGAGATCGGTACCGAGCAGGAACAGGCGGCGCGCACCCTGGGCGCCGGGCCGCTCGCCGTCTTCCGCCGCATCACGCTGCCCAACATCCGGCGGGGCCTGGCCTACGGCGTGACGCTGACCACGGCCCGCGTGCTGGGTGAGTTCGGCGCGGTCGCCCTCGTCTCGGGTGCCGTCGCCGGGAAGACCGAGACGCTCACCCTGTTCATCTCCGACAGCTTCAACAGCCTGCAGCCGCAGAGCGGCTACATCGGCGCGGTGGCGCTGTGCCTGGCCGCCCTCCTGGTGCTTACACTGCTCACCGTGACCGATCGCCACCGCGAGGACTGGCACGGGAAGGCGGCAGCGTGAGCATCCACGCCGAGTCGATCTCGAAGCGCTTCGGCGACGCCGTCGCCCTCGACGATGTCTCGCTCGAGGTGCCCACCGGTTCGCTGACGGCGCTCCTCGGCCCGAGCGGCGGCGGCAAGTCGACCCTCCTGCGCATCATCGCCGGGCTCGACACGGCCGACACCGGCATCGTGCGCATCGAGGGCGAGGACCTCACCGCCACCCCGGCCCGCAACCGCGGCGTCGGCTTCTGCTTCCAGCACTACGCGCCCTTCCGGCACCTGAGCGTGCGACGCAACGTGGCGTTCGGCCTCGAGATCCGCCGCCGGCCCAAGGCCGAGATCAACGCGCGGGTCGACGAGCTCCTCGACCTGGTGGGCCTGTCCCACCTGGGTGACCGCTACCCCTCGCAGCTCTCCGGCGGCCAGCGCCAACGCATGGCCCTGGCCCGGGCCCTCGCCATCGAGCCCAAGGTGCTGCTCCTCGACGAGCCCTTCGGCGCGCTCGACGCCCAGGTGCGCACCCAGCTGCGCCAGTGGCTGCGCGACCTGCACGACACCCTCGCCGTCACCACCGTGCTGGTCACCCACGACCAGGAGGAGGCCATGGAGGTGGCCGACCGCCTGGCCATCATCAACCACGGCCGCCTGGAGCAGGTGGGCACGCCGGCCGACATGTACGACCACCCGGCCAACGAGTTCGTCCTCACCTTCCTCGGCTCCGCCACCAAGCTGGGCGGCGAGTGGGTGCGCCCGCACGACCTCGTCGTGCACCCCGTGGCCGACGGCAAGCCGAGCGCCAGCGCGGTGGAGGGCACCGTGGCCCGGGTCACCCACCTCGGCTTCGAGGTCAAGGTCGAAGTCGACCTGGCGGACGACGAGTCGTGCTGGGTCCAGCTCAGCCGGGGCAGCGCGGCGGAACTCGGCCTGCAGGCGGGTCAGCGGGTCTGGGTGGCGCGGGCCGACGCCGCCCGCACCACCGACCGCCTGCCCAGCCTCAGCGCCTGAGCTCCCGCACCGCGCCGCCCGGCTCGTTCCCGCCCCTCAGCCGGCGCTGGGGCGCCGGCCCGCCTGCTGCACCGGCTGCGTCTGGGACGCGCCGGGGAAGGCCGGCAGGGGCAGGGAGGACTGCTGGGTCTGGAAGGCCAGCTGCGCCGCCGTGGCCGACGCCGAGGCGGCCGGGATGGACGGCGCGGCTCCCGGTGACCGCTGGAAGGCGGTGGTCAAGTCGCCGAACGTGCTGCGCCGCCAGTCGCTGATGTTGGGCTCGGTGATGCCCGTGACGCGCTCGATGAAGCGCAGCACCGACGTGTGGTCGTGCGGCGTGGAGCAGACGTAGCCGCCCACGGTCCAGGGCGAAATGACGATGGCCGGGACGCGGAAGCCCGAGCCGAGGTTGAGCCCGCCCCCGGGCGTGCCGCCGGGCGAGTTCAGCGTCACGAACTCGTCCGCCGTGCCCCGGGGTGGCGTGAGCGGCGGCACGTGGTCGAAGAAGCCGTCGTTCTCGTCGTAGTTCAAAATGAACACCGTCGAGTTCCACAGGTCCTCGTTGGCCGCCAGCGCCTCAATCTTGGAGGCCACGAACTGCGCGCCGGCCGCCGGCAGGTAGGACGGGTGCTCCGAGGCCACGCTGGTCGGGAAGAGCCAGCTGACCGTCGGCAGCGTCCCGTTGGCGCAGTCCTCCTCGAAGGCCATGGTCGGGTCGCTGGCCGGCTGGCCGTTCAAGAGCGTGCTCACGCCGAAGGCGCTCTGGTAGAGGCTCGACGTCGGCGGCGCGTTGATGAACTGACTGAAGAACTCGAGCACGTTGGTGCCGTAGTTGTCGGCCTGCTGGTAGCACTTCCACGAGACGCCGGCGTTCTGCAGCCGCTCGGCCATGGTCGTCCAGCTGTAGGTGCCGTTGGGCGCGTTGTTGTCGAGGGCGGGGCCGCCGGCCTGCCCCTCGGGGTCGACCGTCCCCGTCATCCACATGTAGCGGTTGGGGTGGGTCGGCCCGAGGATGGAGCAGAAGTAGTTGTCGCAGATGGTGAAGGCCTCGGCCAGCGCGTACTGGAACGGGATGTCGGCCGCCGTGTAGTAGCCCATGGTGAACGGCCCGTTGGTGTCGCTGTCCGACGCGATGTGCGAGCGCAGCCAGCCGTCCATCTCGCCGTTGGCCCACGAGGAGTGCTGCACCTGCCAGGCGTGGCTGAGCGAGGGCACGGCCTGGGCCGACGAGTCCGAAGAGTCGAGGTGGAACGGCAGCAGGTAGCTGTCGGGGTTGTCCGAGTCGGGCTGGGCGAACACGCTGCGCCCGTTGGCCAGCCGCATGGCCCGGGGGTCACCGAAGCCGCGCACGCCCGACAGGGTGCCGAAGTAGTGGTCGAAGCTGCGGTTCTCCTGCATCAGCAGGACGATGTGCTTGACCTGGCTCAGGTCGAAGCTGGTCGGGTTGGCGCCGGCGATGGCCTTGCGCACGCTCGAGGGCAGATAGGCCGCCAGGGCGGCGCCCGCCGCGGCGCCGGCCCCTCCCTTCAGGAGCTGGCGCCGCGAGAACGGGGTGGACAGGAAGTTGGCATCGGTGGTCATTGGAGTCCTCTTTCGTGGGAGTCGAGTGGTCTGGGGGGATGGATGCTGCGTCGACGCTCAGTGGTGCGGGTGCTTGGGCGGGCTGGGAGGCGTGGGCGCCACCGGGCCACCGGCCGTGGTCGTCGGGACGGCGAAGCCGGTGACGACGCGCACCTTGTTGTTGGAGGTGTCGGCGATGTAGAGGTCGGCCGTGCTGGCGTCCACCGCCACGGCGAACGGCGTGTTGAGCTTCGCCGCCCCCGCCGGGCCACCGTTGCCGCTGCTCCCCTTGGCCGCCGTCGTGTCGACGATGGTCGAGATGGTCCCGGTCGGCGTCACCTCGCGCACGGCGTTGTTGAACGTGTCCGCGATGAACAGGTCACCGGCCTGATCGAGCGCGATGCCCTGCGGGCTGTTCAGGCGGGCCTGCGTGGCCGGTCCCCCGTCACCGCTGAACCCGCCGAGGCCGCCGGAGGCCTGATCGGCCGCCACGTTGCCGGCCACCGTCGTGATGACGCCGTTGCTGGAGACCCGGCGGATCACGTTGTTGCCCGAGTCGGCGATGTACAGGTTGCCCAGCGCGTCGAACGCCAGCCCCGTGGGTGAGGAGAGCTCGGCCCGCCAGGCCGGCCCGTTGTCACCCTTGTATCCCGGGTTGCCGTTCCCGGCCACGGTGAGGATGAGGCCCCGGGGCGTCACCTCGCGCACCACGTTGTTGTAGGTGTCGGCGATGAAGACGTCGCCCTGGGAGTTGACGGCCACGCCCTGGGGGCTTTCGAGTTCGGCCCGGGTGGCCGGGCCCCCGAACTCGCCGCGGTCGCCCTCGGTGCCGTTGCCGGCGATCAGGTGGATGGTGCCGTCGGGCGTGATCTCGCGCACGACGTTGTCCTCGGTGTCGGCGATGAAGACGTCACCCGCCTTGTCGCGCGCCAGCGCGGTCGGCTCGGCCAGCGTGGCCGACGTGGCCGCGCCCCCGTCGCCGCTCTCCCCGGTTGCTTCGTACGAACCGGCGATCGTCGACGTGGCGCTGCCGACGATGCTCGCCACGACGTTGTCGGCCGTGTTCGACACGTCGATGGTGCCGTTGGAAGCGACAACGCCTTGCGGATTGTCGAGCGAGGCACCGGTCGGGGCGGTGAACGTCACCGCCGCGATGGTGAGCGGCGTGGCGGCGGACGCCGTGACCACACTGCTTGCAGCAGTTGACACGACGGTTCCGCAGACCGCGCAGGCCATGACGGCCAATCGGGTTCGGCTGTTGGACATGAGGGGGCACCCTTTCGTTGTCGTCGGTTGCGTAAAAGCGACGACGCGTGAGTTACCCAGGGTCGGTGACAGGTTTTCGGACGAGCCGTGATGCCGAGATGAAATGAATTCGAACGGAGCGCGTCACGCGGCACAGCGCAAGGACAACGACGTCTGCGGCGTCAGAGAACGCCGGTGTGGCGACACATCCGTTGTCCTTCCGTTGTGACAACGGGTCACCGCACGACTGTTGCTCAGGAGGCCGGGTTCCCACCGGGCGCGACCACTGACGCCGCAACGACGCGCAGGGTGTGCATTCCGGCGGGCGCCGGGCCACAGCCGTCGACGGCTGGAGGAGCTCCGCCGGAGACCCCGCCGAGGCCGTGCCGGACAGGTGACCCGGTCAGGCTCTGGAGCCCCCGGGCAAATCACACGGATGTAACTCGACCCAACAAGCGTTCCTGACCCGTCAGAAGCCCCCGAAACCAAAAAATTTTGTGGGTAAGTTGTGGACGCCGACCCGGTCCCGGAGCAGCAAATCTGTTCGTAAAAAGTGGCTCTCGGGGCCCGCGTGTCCACCCATTCACCTGGTCAAACGCACAACGGATGGTTGCAATCAAGTTGCAGAGTAGGAGAAACTTGGCCGCGGGAAATGAAGGGCACCGGTAGCACGGTGTTTCGCCCTCCACTCCCCTACCTGTACCGACGTGCGAAGGAGGTGCGGCATGACCAGAGGCCTGCATTGGGGTTAGTCGTGGCGGTCTAGGGACCGCCCAACACATACCAAGTCTTCGCGCCGTTCCCCACACCGGGTACGGAGTGATGCCTTGTCTGTATCGACACGGCGGGTCCCCGCCTTTAGCGCAATTTCGATTTACGCTGAAGCGGGACCCGCCGCTGTCGCGCCATGGAACAAGAGGGGAAAAAGCCGGCACCGATGCGATGCCCTGAAGACCTGCAGGACACGACACCGCGGCCGCCTCGATGAGACTGCGGAGCCGGGCCAAGCACCGCATCCGGAGGAAGCGGCTCGGCCGCCCCTTCACCCGCCTCTGGGCCGGCTTCACGCTGGCCAGCTCCGGCGACGGCCTGGCCTACGGCGCCGTGCCGCTGATGGCCGTCTTCGTCGATCCCCGCCCGCTGGCGGTCTCCACCGTCGTCGCCGCAGACAGCCTCCCCTGGCTCCTGCTGGCCTTGCCGGCCGGGGCCTTCGCCGACCGCTTCGAGCGCGGCCCCCTCATGGCCATCGCCAACGTCCTGCGCGCGCTCGTCATCCTGGGCGGCGCGTTCCTCATCGCCAGCAACAAGATGACGCTCGTCCTGCTCATCCTCGTCGTCCTCGTCAACGCCGGCGCGCGCGCCATCTACTACTCGTCGCTGCAGGCCCTCGTCCCCGACCTCGTGCCGTCCAACGCGTTCGAGTCGGCCAACGGTGTGCTCACCGCGACCGAGGCCGGCACCGAACATCTCGCCGGCCCGGTCGTCGGCACCTGGCTCTTCACCATCGGCAAGGCCATCCCGTTCTTCGCCGACGCCGTGGCACTCGTCCTGTCCTGCTTCCCCTTCATGAAGTTCCGCTCCAAGGCACCCCGGCCCGAGGGGGCCTCGACGTCGGCCTGGGAGGGCGCGCGGCTGCTGTTCAAGGACCGCCGGCTGCGCATCCTGCTCATCATGGTGGGCACCCTGGCCGGCCTGCAGGGCATGGAGGCCGGCGTGCTCGTGCTCCTGGCCACGACCGAGTGGGGGGTCAAGGAGGGCGCCTACGGCATCTTCCTGGCCGCCGGCGCGGCGGGGAACCTGCTCGGCAGCCTGGGGGCCAACCGCCTGGTCCGGCGCTTCGGCAGTGCCCAGACCCTGATCGGCGCCGCCGTGATCTCGGGGGTCGGCTACCTCGTCATGGCCGTGGCCCAGAACTGGATGCTGGCCGGGCCCGCCTTCGCCGCCGTCGGCTACGCCGTCGGTGCCGGGTCGGTCATCGCCATCTCCCTGCGCCAGCGGCTGACGCCCGACGAGCTGATGGGCCGCGTCGGCGGCGCCTGGCGCGGCCTGGTCTGGGGTGCCGCCCCCGTCGGCGCGCTCGCCGCCGGCACCCTGGCCTCCATCGGCGGCCTCCGCCTGCCGCTGGTGCTGGCCGGCATCCTGCAGTGCATCGTCGGCGTGGCCCTGGCCCGCCCGCTGCTGCAGAGCCTGCGCGAAGCCACCCACCCGGCCTCCTGACCAGCGGGGCGAGAGCCCCAGGCACGCCAGGCACCGCGCCAGCACAACGGCAGCACAACGGTCGCTGCCGCGCGCCGGTGCCTGGGCCATGCCTGCGCAATCTCAAGTCTTGAACAGATTCCGCCGATATCTGGAAGGTGTTCGGGGATGGCATGGGGGCCATCCGCACGGCCACAAAGTCGGTGGGCTCCATGGATGCGACGAAAGTTCTCGAAGAAGGGGCCATCACTCCCGCCGCGACGCTGCCTGCCCCGACACGGCCCGTGACGCCGGAGCCGGAGCCCTCGACCTGGCACGTCACCGCCGCCATCTACGGCTTCACCGCCGCCATGGCACTGGTCACCATCGCCCTGTGCATCTTCGGACCGCAGCATGGCGAGGGCCCGATCCGCGTCCTGTTCTCCCAGCCCGTCATGGCCGCCGTTGTGTGCGTCACGTGGGCCGCCGCCGTGTGGGCCCCCGTGTCGCTGCACTACCGGGGCAACACCTATCTCTTCGTGCTGGCCGAGGTCCCGATGCTGATCGGCCTGGTCTACCTGTCGCCCAACCTGGTCGTGCTCTGCGGCGTCGTCGCCGTCGCCTTCTCCTTCGCCCTGCTGCGCCGCCAGGCCGTCATCAAGGTCGCGTTCAACATCGCGTCGGTCGGCATCAGCACGGTCGTGGCCGCCATCGTCTACCGCGAGCTCCTGGGCACCTCCAGCCCCGTCAGCCCGGTCGGCTGGGGCGCCGCCGCGGCGGCCATCATCGCCACCGAGGTCTGCATGGACTCGACCGTCCGTGTCGTGACCAAGCTCAGCGGCCAGACGGCCGAGCGCCGCGGTCCCCTGCAGCTGACCGCCCAGGCCCTCTTGACGCTGGCCACCATGTGCCTGGCCATCGTGGTCCTCAACGCGGCCTGGCTGAACCCCTGGGCCACCATCCCCCTCCTCCTGGTCGCCGCGCTCATCATCGGCGCCTACCGGGGCTACACCCGCCTGTCCCTCCGCTTCTCGTCCCTGCAGCACCTCTACGACTTCAGCGAGACGATGGGCTCGGCCAACCTCGAGCCGTCGTCCATGAGCGTGGACGTGTTGAAGGAGGTCTGCACCGTCATGCGGGCCCGCCGGGCCGAGCTGATCCTGGCCGAGCCGTCGGGGATCCCCCGCCGCATCTCATTCGACGACCGCGGAGCGTCGGGCATCGAGCCCATCACCCTCGACGACAGCTCCATCATCTCGCAGACCATCGCCACCGGCGAGCCGTCGCTGCACAACACGCCCGCCGGCGACCCGCCCTCGGTCGACTCCATCGCCGGGACCTACCGCGACGCCGTGGTCGCTCCCCTCATGAACCGCCACACGCCGATCGGCGCCATCGTGGTGCTCGACCGCGACGAGGAGCAGGACCCCTTCGACGCCGACGACCTCCGCCTGTTCACGACGCTCGTCGCCCACGCCAGTACCAGCCTGGAACGGGCCCGGCTGGTCGAGGAGCTGCGCTACGAGGTCGACTCCAAGTCGCACCAGGCCACCCACGACATGCTGACCGGCCTCCCGAACCGGATCCTTTTCCTGACCCGCGCTGCCGCTGCCCTCAACGAGAGCGGCGGGGTCGCCATCGTGCTGCTGGACATCGACCGCTTCAAGGACGTGAACGACACGCTCGGTCACGCCATCGGCGACCGCCTCCTGTGCGAAATCGCCGAGCGCCTCCTGCGTGCCGTCTCGGGCCGCGCCACCGTGGCCCGCCTCGGCGGCGACGAGTTCGCCCTCGTGATCTCCGACGTGACCGACCCCGAGCGCGCCGTCGAGATCGTGCACGAGCTGAACATCGAGATGCAGCGCCCGATCAAGATGGACGGCCTCACCCTCGCCGTGACGGCTAGCGCGGGCATTGCCATGGCGCCGGAACACGGGGACGACGTGGCCCTGTTGCTGCAGCGGGCCGACATCGCCATGTACGTGGCCAAGGAGCGACGCGGCACGGTGGAGGTGTACTCGGGCGAGCACGACCAGAACATGCAGCGCCGGCTCATGCTCGGCGGACTCCTGACCCATGCCCTCGAGACCGGGTCCGAGCTCAGCCTGATGTACCAGCCGATCGGCGATGTGACGTCCAGGGACATCGCCTACGTCGAGGCGCTGTGCCGCTGGAACCACCCCGAGCACGGGTTCATCCCGCCCGAGGAGTTCATCGGGATCGCCGAGCAGATGGGCCTGATCCCCCAGATCACCGACTTCGTCCTCAACGAGGGCTGCGCCCAGCTGGCCCGCTGGCGCGACGCGGGCATCACCATCGGGCTGGCGGTGAACGTGTCCGGTCGTGAGTTCGCCGACATCAACCTGGTGGAACGCGTGGACACGTGCCTGCGCCGCTACGACATCCCGGCCAACCTCCTCACGCTGGAAGTGACCGAGACCGAGATCATGGCCGACCTCGCCGCGGCGACCAAGGTGCTCTACGAGCTGTCCGCCAAGGGCATCAAGCTCGGCATCGACGACTACGGGACGGGCCACTCCTCGCTGCAGTACCTGCACAAGCTGCCGGTGAACGAACTGAAGATCGACCGCTCCTTCGTGACCAACCTCCCCAACGAGGCGAGCAACCGCATCATTGTCCGCTCCACCATCCTCATGGCGCACTCGCTCGGTCTCTACGTCATTGCCGAGGGGGCGGAGGACGAACTGACCTGCGCCATGCTGGCCGAGGCCGAGTGCGACTTCATTCAGGGCTACTACCTGTCGAAGCCCCAGAAGGCCGACGACCTGCAGGAGTGGATCCTGGGCGGCGCCAAGCTCGAGTTCGCCCCGGTCACCAAGATCCCGGACTCCGAGGGTGCGGCGCTCATGCTGATGTCCAAGTCCGGCTGACCTTCCCCCGGTCGCTCCACCCGGCCCCAGACACCGGCGAGTTCCCACCGCAGGCCACACTTATACGGTGAGCGCCCTTCGGGCGCAGCAGACGACTCCACTCGCCGGGAAGCCACTGCTCAGACCATTCTCCTCGCCTCAATCCTGTCCGGACTCCGATCCCCCACCCTCGTCAGGGTTCTCTCGCTTGGTTCCCCGAATCCCTGGACGCATTTCTGGCGGGTCACCATACTGATGGCGGATTTGCCCAAGAAGCAGGCTTGCTGTGCCAAGAACAGCCACCGCGTAGCGTCGAAGCTCCGCGCGCTCGACAAGTTTGTGTCCTGCATTGTTACGAATGGCTAACGCAAATCCGCCGAAGATCTGCTGCCATCCTTGGCTCTCGCTTGCGTTTCCTCCCAGAGTGAAGTGGGAGTCGTTGACTGCGATCTTGAACGTCTCAGCGCTTCCCCGAAACTTTGGTCCAGAGAAATCCGCCCACTCCCGAAGCTTGTTCTCGACGAACACCGCGGCCTCCCGCGGGATCTTCTCCCACTCTTCAGCTGTCACCAAGCTCCGAACATGTTCCCAGAGATCTGCTTCGAGCGATGACCCGTCCAGAACTGGACCGTCCGGAACGCTGGGTCCAACTTCCGCATCTTGGCGATCCAAATGCCAACGGAGGCTCTTAATAATCTCTAGCGCCTCATTCTTGGCCGGGACGAAGACGATCGTATCCAATAGGGAGTTCGTAGATCCGAATGAATCAAATCGTCTGCGAGGGGCGCCGCCGCTGGCCGTCCACCTCAGGTTGTTGAAGCGAACCGCAATAGGATGG
>DATBAO010000096.1:0-9340 GCA_036271495.1 Acidimicrobiales bacterium | reverse complement strand
GCCGCCATCGCACGGCAGCCGGAGATTGAGGCCAAGGCCCGTCAGTACTTCTTCCTGACGGTCGGCCTGGTGGAGGCCATGTACTTCATCAACCTGCTGTTCATGGTGGTGTTCGTCTACGTCTTCGCCGCCAAGAGCATCGCCGGCTAACGAACCAACTCACCGCCTACTCCACGGAGATACTCCGGAACTGAGAGCACCATGACCACCGCAGGCATTTTCCTCTTGCCCAATGGGACCTTCTTCATTGAGCTGATCGTCTCCATCGTCTTGATCCTGGCGATCTACAAGTGGGTGCTTCCTCCCATCAACAAAGCGATGGAGGAGCGCCAGGAGAAGATCAGAGAGTCCCTGGAGGCCGCCGACAAGGCACGCGCCGACGCCGAGGCCGCTGACGACGAACGCCGGAACGTGCTGGAGGAGGCACGGCACCAGGCGCGCGAGATCGTGGCCACCGCCAACCGCACGGCAGAGCAGGTGCGCACGGACGCGCAGGCGCGGGGGCAGAGCGAGTACGAGCGCATCGTCGGCAACGCTGACGTCGAGATCTCGTTGGCCCGGCAACGGGCCGTCGAGGAGGCGGCCGCGCGCATGGGCGAGATCGTGATGGAAGTGGTGGAGCGCGTCATCGGCCGTGAGGTCAATGCCGAGGCCCACCGCGACCTCATCGACGAGGCTGTCGCCGCGCTGCGGGCCGACACGGCCGGCGGCGCCGCCGCCGCCGGAACCGGGGCCAGGCAGTGAACCCTGCGCTTCAGGGCTACACGGCTGCCGTCGCCGAGGCCGCCGGTTCGGCCGCGCTCGGCGGGATGGCGGCCGACCTTGAAGCGATCGAGCAGCTGGTCCTGGCCAATCCACAGCTTCGTGCGGCACTGACCGACACGGCGGTGGCCGGGCCGGCCCGCCGGGCCGTCATGCTCGATCTGCTGGAGGGGAAGGTCACGCCGGCGGCCCGCCGGTTGGCCGCGTTCGCCTGCATGGCAGTCATCGCGCCCGAGGTCCCCAACGCGCTCGGCTGGGTCAGCACCCGCGTGCGCCACCTGGGTGAAGGGCTGGACGAGGAGCCCGGCCTGAGCCTGACCCAGTCCCGCCAGCGCGTCGGGGGCTACGCCACGGCGGTGCACGAGGACATGTCCACGGCCGAGCTGGAGTCGCTCGAGGACGACCTGTTCCGCTTCGCCCGGATCGTGGAGTCCACGCCGGCCCTCCGCGGCGCCCTCACCGATCGCGATCTCGACGTGGCGGCGCGCCAGGGGCTCGTCACGCAGCTGCTCGAGGGCAAGATGCCGGCCACCAGCCTGGCCCTGGCCCGCTACACCGTGACCGGGGGCCGGGCCCGCGACGTCGTGGGGACCCTGGACTACCTGGTGGAACTGACCGCCCAGGCCCGCGGCTGGCGCATCGCACGCGTGCGGGCGGCGGCGCCGATCGACGACGCGCAACGGACCGAATTGGCCGAATCGCTCGGCACCTTGGCCGGCGCACCCGTGGAGTTGCAGGTCGAGGTGGACGAGTCGCTGCTCAGCGGCGCCCTGATCCGCATCGGCGACCTGCAGGTGGACGCCACGGCGCGGGGCCGGATCGATGCACTACGAGAGCACTTCGCGCCGACCGGCTGGGAACCGGCCGGGTTCGGCCGGAGCCAGAGTTCGCAGGACCAGACAAAGGGAGCAGAGTGATGGCAGAGCTCACGATTGACGCCAGTGAGATCACCAAGGCGCTGGAGCGCCACGTGGAGGACTACACCCCGGCCGTGGGCACCGAGCAGATCGGGCGCATCGTCGAGGTCGGTGACGGCATCGCCCGGGTCTCCGGGCTGCCGGGCGCGGCGGTGAACGAGCTGCTCGAGTTCGAGGACGGGACCCTGGGCCTCGCCCTCAACCTCGACGAGGACACCATCGGTGCCGTCGTCCTGGGCGAGGTGGACAGCCTCGAGGAGGAGCAGACGGTCAAGGCCACCGGGCGTATCCAGACCGTCCCGGTCGGCGACGCGCTGCTCGGCCGCGTCGTGAACGCCCTGGGCGAGCCGATCGACGGCAAGGGCCCGATCAACACGACCGAGACGCGCCGCATGGAGGTGCAGGCCCCCGGCATCGTGGGCCGCCAGCCGGTGAGCGAGCCGATGCAGACCGGCATCAAGGCCATCGACGCCATGACGCCGATCGGCCGGGGCCAGCGCGAGCTGATCATCGGCGACCGCAAGACCGGCAAGACCACGGTCGCCATCGACACCATCCTCAACCAGGCGGGCCAGGGGGTGAAGTGCATCTACGTCGCCATCGGGCAGAAGAACTCCTCGGTGGCCCAGACCGTGGCCACCCTGGAGGACCACCAGGCCCTGGAGTACACCGTGGTCGTGGTCGCCTCCGCCGGGGACCCCGCTCCCTACAAGTACCTGGCGCCCTACGCCGGCTGCGCCATGGGCCAGCACTGGATGGAGAACGGCGAGCACGCGCTCATCATCTACGACGACCTCTCCAAGCAGGCCGAGGCCTACCGGTCCGTCTCCCTGTTGCTCCGGCGCCCACCAGGGCGCGAGGCGGACCCCGGCGACGTCTTCTACCTGCACTCACGGCTGCTCGAGCGGGCCGCCAAGCTGTCCGACGCGCTCGGCGGCGGATCCCTGACCGCGCTGCCCGTCATCGAGACGAAGGCCGGCGACATCTCGGCCTACATCCCGACCAACGTCATCTCCATCACCGACGGGCAGGTCTTCTTGGAGACCGACCTGTTCAACTCGGGCATCCGGCCGGCCATCAACGTCGGCAACTCGGTGAGCCGGGTGGGCAGCGCGGCCCAGGTGAAGGCCATGAAGCAGGTGTCAGGGACGCTCAAGCTCGACCTGGCGCAGTTCCGCGAGCTCGAGTCCTTCGCCACCTTCGGCTCCGAGCTCGACCGCGTGTCCCAGGCCCAGCTCGACCGGGGCTACCGCCTGACCGAGCTGCTGAAGCAGCCCCAGAACCAGCCGGAGCCCGTCGAGCAGCAGGTCCTCGTGATCTACGCCGGGACCAAGGGCTGGGCCGACACCGTCCCCGTAAGCGAGGTGCGCCGCTTCGCCGTCGAGCTCGTCGAGTACTTCCGGGCCAACCACCCGGCCGTCCTGGAGACGATCCGCACCACCGGTGCCATGCCCGAGGGCGACGAGCTCGACAAGGGCATGACCACCTTCCTCGAAGGATTCGACACGGGGAAGGTCGACTGACGCATGGCCGGAGGCCAAGAGCGCATCCTGCGGCGCCGTATCCGCAGCGTGCAGTCCACGAGGAAGATCACCAAGGCGATGGAGCTCATCGCCGCGTCGCGGATCGTGCGCGCCCAGAACCGGATCGCCGCCAACCGGCCCTTCCGTGAAGGCATGGAGCGCGTGCTGCGGCTGACGGCGGCGGCGGACCCGATGGCGGCGAAGAAGCTGCTGGGCACGCCCGAGGCGCCGCAGCACGTCGGGATCCTGGCCGTCGTGGGCGACCGCGGCCTGGCCGGGTCGTACAACTCGGGTGTCCTGCGCCTGACCGAGCGCGCCGTGGCCGAGTACCGGGCCGCCGGCACCGAGGTCACGGTGTGGACCGTGGGCAAGAAGGCGCCCTCCTACCTCCGCTACCGCGGCATCGACGTGGCGAAGTCCTTCCTCGGCGTGGCCGACCGCCCGGAGTTCGGCGACGCCCGGGACATCGCCGCCGTGGCGGCGGCGCCGTTCGTCGCCGGCGAGATCGACCTGGTGCAGATGGTGTCCACGCGCTTCATTTCCGCCGGGACCCAGCGCGTCGAGCGCATGCAGATGCTGCCGCTGCCCCTGCCCGACGAGGCCGGGGTGGTCTACGAGGAGGACGGGGCGCTCGAGGGTTACACCGAGTTCGAGCCCGAGCCGGAGAAGCTCCTGGCCGAGCTGGCGCCCCGCGCGCTCGAGGCGGAGATCTTCGCCGCCCTGCTCGAGGGCGCGGCGGCGTTCTTCACGGCGCAACAGCGCGCCATGGCCGCCGCCACCGAGAACGCGGATGAGCTCGTCCGCACCTTGACCCGCATCATGAACCGCGCCCGTCAGGACGCCATCACCACCGAGATCATGGAGATCGTCGGCGGGGCCGAGGCGCTCCGCCAGTCGAAGGGAGCTTGACCGCATGACCACCACCGCACAGAGGGCCGACACCGCAGGGCACGCGCTCGAAGAGGGGCGCGTCGTCGCCATCGCCGGACCGGTGATCGACGTCGAGTTCCCGCCGCACGCCCTGCCCGAGATCAACTTCGAGGTCGAGTTCGACATTGATCTCGACGGGTCGACGCACACCGTGGCCGCCGAGGTGGCCCAGCAAATCGGTGACGGGCGCGTCCGCTGCATCTGCATGCAGCAGACCGACGGTCTCGTGCGCGGCGCCGCCGTGCGCAACCTCGGCCGCGGCATCTCCGTCCCGGTCGGCAACGCCGTGCTCGGTCACGTCTTCAACGTGCTGGGCCAGCCGCTCGACACCGACTCCATCGAAGGCGTCGAGGAGCGCTGGGAGATCCACCGCAGCGCGCCGGCCTTCGACCAGCTGGAGCCGAGGGCCCAGATGTTCGAGACCGGCATCAAGGTCATCGACCTGCTGGAGCCGTACGTGCAGGGCGGAAAGATCGGCCTGTTCGGCGGTGCCGGCGTGGGCAAGACGGTGATCATCCAGGAGATGATCCACCGCGTGGCCCAGCAGCACGGTGGTGTCTCGGTCTTCGCCGGGGTGGGGGAGCGCACCCGTGAGGGCACCGACATGTGGATCGAGATGCAGGAGTCCGGCGTCATCGACAAGGCGGCGCTGGTCTACGGCCAGATGGACGAGCCGCCGGGCGTCCGCCTGCGTGTCGCCCTGGCCGCGCTGACCATGGCCGAGTACTTCCGCGACGTGCAGAACCAGGACGTGCTGCTGTTCGTGGACAACATCTTCCGCTTCGTCCAGGCCGGTTCCGAGGTCTCTACCCTGCTGGGCCGCATGCCGTCGGCCGTGGGCTACCAGCCCACCCTGGCCGACGAGATGGGCGAGCTCCAGGAGCGCATCACCTCAACCAAGGGCAAGTCGATCACCTCGCTGCAGGCCGTGTACGTCCCCGCCGACGACTACACCGACCCGGCACCGTTCACGACCTTCACCCACCTCGACGCCACGACCGAGCTGTCCCGGCAGATCGCGGCCCTCGGCATCTACCCGGCCGTGGACCCGTTGGCCTCGACGTCGAACATCCTGGCGCCCGAGATCGTCGGGGATCGCCACTACGCCGTCGCCCGCCGCGTGCAGGAGATCCTGCAGCGCTACAAGGAGCTGCAGGACATCATCGCCATCCTCGGCATGGACGAGCTGTCCGAGGAGGACCGCGTGACGGTGAGCCGGGCCCGCAAGGTCCAGCGCTTCCTGTCGCAGCCCTTCTTCGTGGCCGAGGTCTTCACCGGCGTGCCCGGCATCTTCGTGCCGATTGACGAGACGGTCGAGTCCTTCGAGGCGCTGGCCAACGGCGACCTCGACAACGTGCCTGAGCAGGCTTTCCTCAACGTCGGCGGCGTGGAGTCGGTGCTCGAGAAGGCGCGCACGCTCGAGGCCGAGGCGGGCTAGTGGCCGACGGCGTCTTCGGCGTGGAGATCGTCACGCCCGAACAGTCTCTCTATGCCGGCGGCGCGACCTCCATCGTGCTGGCCACCTCCGAAGGGAACCTCACGGTCCTCGACGGCCACACGCCCCTGGTGGGCGATGTGGTGCACTGCGAGGTCAAGGTCGAGCAGCCCGAGGGCACCCTGCTGCGCCTGGCGGTGCACGGTGGCTTCCTGCAGGTCGACACCAGCCCCGGAGCGGCCGAGGGCCTGGCCGAGGGCGACGGCCCCCTGGCCGGCCTGTCGACCCGGGTGACGGTGCTGGCCGGCGTGGCCGAGCTGGCCACGGAGATCGACGTGCCCAGGGCCGAGCAGGCCCGCGAGCGCGCCGCCCAGCGAGTGAGCGACCTGGGGTCGAGCCGGGGCCCGGTCAGCGAGGACGTGGCGGAGGACCTGGAGCTGGCCGAGGCGGAAGAAGCCCTGGTGCGGGCCGACCTGCGCCTGGCTGTCGCCGCCGACAACGCCGCCTAGAGCGCTCCCGGCGGCCGGACCGGTCGCCGCCCCCGGCGGGGCTCAGGCGAACGAGATGGAGCTGAACTCCGCCAGCTTGCCCAGGGCATGGCTGGCGTCGATCTTGCGCAGCGTCCCGGACTTGGAGCGCATCACGAGTGACTGCGTCGTTGCCCCGAACTCGTGGTACTGCACGCCCTGCAGGAGCTCGCCGTCGGTGATGCCGGTGGCGGCGAAGAAGCAGTTGTTCCCCTGCACCAGGTCGTCCGTCGTCAGCACGGCGTCGAGCGCGTAGCCGCCCTCGAGCGCGGCGACGCGCTCCTCCTCGTTGCGGGGGTAGAGCCGGCCCTGAATCTCTGCGCCCATGCACTTGAGCGCAGCGGCGGCCAGGACGCCCTCGGGCGTGCCGCCGATACCGAAGAGGATGTCGGTGCCGGCGCCCGGCCAGCCGGTGGCGATCGCCCCGGCGACGTCGCCGTCGGAGATGAGCCGTATGCGCGCCCCGGTCGCACGCACCTCGGCCACCAGGGCCTCGTGGCGGGGCCGGTCGAGAATGACCGCCGTCAGGTCGCGCACCGGGCGCCCCAGGGCCTCGGCCAGGGCATTGAGGTTCTCCGTCGGCGTGCGGCGGATGTCGCAGGCGCCCTTGGCCCGGGGCCCCACGGCGAGCTTCTCCATGTAGACGCAGGGCCCGGGGTCGAACATGGCGCCGCGTTCGGCCACGGCGATGACGGCCAGCGCCCCGCCACGACCCTGCGCGGTGAGGGTGGTGCCGTCGATCGGGTCCACGGCGATGTCGGTCAACGGAGGCGTGCCGTCACCGATCTTCTCCCCGTTGAAGAGCATCGGCGCGTTGTCCTTCTCGCCCTCGCCGATGACGACGAGCCCGTCCATCGGCACGCTGGCCAACACGGTCCGCATGGCCTCGACCGCTGCCCCGTCGGCACCGAGCTTGTCGCCCCGGCCCATCCAGCGGCTGGCCGCCATGGCGGCTGCCTCGGTGACCCGCACGAGGTCCATGGCGAGGTTGCGGTCAGGGGCTTGGCGCGTCGTCACCACGGGCCTGACCATAGTTGGTCGCGGATCGCCGCTTGCCGGTCCCACCGCTCCGGAGCGGCGATACTTGGGGCCGTGGATCAGATCGTCGTCGAGCCCAACGGCCCACTCCAAGGCACCGTTACCGCAGGCGGTGCAAAGAATTCGGCGCTCAAGCTGATGGCCGCCTGCCTCCTCGCCGAGGGCTGCACGGTGCTCTCCAACGTCCCTCGCATCTCCGACGTCGACACCATGGCCGAGGTCCTGCGGGCCATGGGGGCCCGGGTCGAGCGCCTCGACAACGGGGATGTGAGCGTGACGACGCCGCCGAAGGGGGAGCTGGTGCCCTCGGGCCCCTACGAGCTGTTCGAGAAGATGCGCGCCTCGGTCGTGGTCCTCGGGCTGCTGCTGGCCCGTTGCGGCTCCGTGCGCGTGCCCCTGCCCGGCGGGGACGACTTCGGGGACCGCCCGATCGACTTCCACCTCACCGGCCTCGGTGCCATGGGCGCCCGCTTCGAGTCGTCGCACGGCGAGGTGCGCGGCACGGTGCCCGCGGGCCGGCTGGTGGGCACCCGGGTCGTCCTGGAGTACCCGAGCCACACCGCGACCGACAACCTGCTCATGGCGGCCGTCCTGGCCAAGGGCACCACGGTCATTGAGAACGCGGCCAAGGAGCCCGAGGTGGCCGACCTGGCCGCCATGCTCTGCGACATGGGGGCGGTCGTGCGCGGCGCCGGCACGTCGCGCATTGAGATCGAGGGCGTGGAGTCGCTGCGGCCGACGCGGCACGCCGTCGTCCCCGACCGCGTCGTGGCCGCGACCTATCTCGCCGCGGTGGGCATGGCCGGCGGCGAGGTCACCATCGCCGACGCCCGGCCCGAGCACATGGAGATGCTCCTGCGCAAGGTGGCGCAGATGGGGGTGCATGCCGACATGGGCCCCCACGGCTTGCGGGCCAGCGCCGGGGAGCGACTGGTCGCCGCCGACGTGGCCACGCTCCCGTACCCCGGCGTGGCGACCGACTACAGCCCGTTGCTGGTGGCCATGCTCACCGTGTCCGACGGCGTCGGCATCCTCACCGAGAACCTGTTCTCCGGGCGGTTCCGCTATGTGGAGGAGTTGCGCCGGATGGGGGCGGACATCCGGACCGAGGGTCATCACGCGGTCGTGCGTGGGGTGCCGCGGCTGTCGGGTGCCGCCGTCCGCGCCCCCGACATCCGGGCCGGCGTGGCGCTGGTGCTGGCGGGGTTGGTCGCCGAGGGCGAGACCGTCGTGAGCGGGTCCCATCACATCGGCCGGGGCTACGAGGACCTGGCCGGCGCGCTGTGCTCGCTCGGGGCGAAGGTGACGCGCCGGTGAGCCCGCTGCCGACCGATCCCGAAGCACTGCTCGCACTCGCCCGCACCGACGGCGGCGTCGCCCTGGCGCGCCTGCTCTCCTACGTGGAGCGGGGTGGCCGGACGGCGATGGCCGTGGCCGCGCTGGCCTACCGGTCCGAGGCCCCGTTCACGGTCGGGCTGACCGGCGCACCAGGCGCCGGGAAGTCCACCCTGACCGACGGCCTCATCACGCAGGTCCGGGGCGGCTGGCCCGACGCCGAGGCCATCGCGCAGGTCGCCGTGCTGGCGGTGGACCCGACGTCGCCCTTCAGCGGGGGCGCCATCCTGGGCGACCGCGTGCGCATGAGCCAGCACGCGCTCGACCCGACGGTCTTCATCCGGTCCATGGCGACGCGGGGTCACCTCGGAGGCCTCTCGCTCGCCGTCCCCGACGCCATCCGTCTGCTCGGCGCGGCCGGCCTGCGCGTCGTCATCGTCGAGACCGTCGGGGTCGGGCAGATGGAGGTCGACATCGCCGGTGCGGCCGACACGACGGTCGTGGTCGTGACGCCCGGGTGGGGCGACTCCATGCAGGCGAGCAAGGCCGGCCTCCTCGAAGTGGCCGACATCTTCGTGATCAACAAGGCCGACCGGCCGGGCGTCCGGGAGGCCCGGCGCGACCTCGAGCAGATGCTCGACCTGGCGCGGCCCGGGGCCTGGCGGCCCGAGATCGTCGAGACCACGGCGACCGCCACCGAAGGCGTGGCCGAGCTGTGGCGGGCGGTGGGGCGCCACCGTGCGCACCTGGTGGGCTCGGGTCAGCTGGCAGTCCGCCGCGCCGACCGGGTGGCTGCCGAGCTCCGGCGGGTGTTGCTGGCCCGCACCGAGGTGAAGGTGGACCAGCTGGTGGCGGGGGAGGAGTTCACCACGG
>DATBAO010000095.1:0-3743 GCA_036271495.1 Acidimicrobiales bacterium | reverse complement strand
CCGTTGCGGCGCGCCAGGCCTTCGACGACATGATCGCCGCCGTGGCGTTCGAGGTCCCGGGCATCGAGAAGCTCGTCATCGAGGACCGGACGGTGCCGGGATGGGAGGACGACCCCGACGTGGCGGTGCGCGTGTACCGCCCGGCGCAGCCGGCCGCGCACACGCTGGTGCCCGGCGTCGTGATGATCCACGGGGGCGGCTTCGTGATCGGCAGCGTCGACGCCGAGCACGCCGGAGGGGCCCTCATCGCCATGGACACCGGGGCCGTGCTGGTGTCGGTCGAGTACCGGCTGGCCCCCGAGCACCCCTACCCGGCCGCCGTGCACGACTGCTACGCCGCGCTGACCTACCTGCACGCCGAGGCCGGCGCGCTGGGCGTCGACCCGGCGCGGGTGGCACTGATAGGCGCC
The DNA here is from genome assembly GCA_036271495.1 of Acidimicrobiales bacterium. Taxonomy (GTDB): domain Bacteria; phylum Actinomycetota; class Acidimicrobiia; order Acidimicrobiales; family RAAP-2; genus Bog-473. The sequence continues at coordinate 3,333 of DATBAO010000095.1, read as the reverse complement.
AGTGCGGGCGGTGGGCTGGCGGCAGCCACCGCGTTGCTCGCCCGTGATCGTGGTGGGCCGCCCGTCTGCTTCCAGCTGCTGCAGATCCCCGAGCTCGACGACCGGCTGCAGACGCCTTCCATGCAGGCCTTCGTGGACACGCCGATGTGGAGCCGGCCGCTGGCCGAGCAGAGCTGGCAGGCCTATCTCGGCCCGCGCTACGGGACCGCCGACGTGCCGGCCTACGCGGCGCCGGCCCGGGCGACCGACCTCTCGGGCCTGCCGCCGGCCTACATCTCCACGGCGGAGAACGATCCCCTGCGCGACGAGGGGATCACCTACGCCCAACGCCTGCTGCAGGCGGGCGTCTCGGTGGAGCTGCACCAGTTCCCGGGCACCTTCCACGGCTCGGCGCTCGTGACGACGGCCGCCATCTCCAAGCGCGCCCAGCGCGAGTCGTCGCTGGTGCTGCGCCAGGCGCTCGGCGTCGAGCGCGGCTGAGCCCGGCGGATCACTCCGCCCGAGCCACCTTTACGCTGGCGTGCGTTCACCGTGACGGACGCGGACGACGAACCAAGATGGGAGCCCTGACCGATGGCTGATGTCCTGTCCCCCACGGCGCGTGCGCTGATCACCCGGCCCGTGCTGGCCTCGCTGGCCACGCTGAACGCCGACGGGTCGCCCCAGATCACGCCGCTGTGGATCGACCTCGACGGCGACACTGTCGTCTTCAACACGGCGCAGGGCCGCAAGAAGGCGCGCAACCTGGAGCGCGACAGCCGGGTCGCCGTCACGGTCATCGATCCGGACGATGCCTACAACGTGGTGGCGTTCCGGGGCACCGTCGTCGACATCACGACCGACGGTGCCGACGCCCACATCGACGCCATGGCCAAGAAGTACCTCGGCGTGGATGCCTACCCGGCTCGCCGGGAAGGCGAGGTGCGTATCCGGGTCATCGTGCGCACCGACCACATCGCCATGCAGCGCGACTGAGGAGCCGACAGTCGGACGCCGCGCCGTCAGCCGGCGCCGGTCAGGACCAGGACGCCGACCGCCGCCGCCACGGCGAGCGGGACGCTGGCCAGGCCCAGCAGGCTGGCCCGCCGCACGTCAGGGTGCCCACCGGCGCGGCGCGCCGCCCGGAGCCACAGGACCCAGGCCAGCGAGCCGGTGACGAAGAGGTTGGGCCCCACGTTGAGACCGATCAACAGCGCGTAGGGGTGGGGTGGCCGGCGCGCCGCCAGCAGCGAGGCCGCCGGCAGGTTGTTCACCAGCACGCTGCTCGCAGCCGCGACGGCCGCGGTGCCCCAGTCGTCGAGGTGCGTCAGCAGCGTGGCGGGACCGGACCAGGACCGCCCCAGTGTGCCGAGCGCCACGGCCAGGCCGAAGAGGCCGACCAGGACGGGGACCCCGAGGACCTGCAGGGCCGACCGGGCCGATGCGCGTCGGTCGTCCCCCTGCCAGGAGCGGAGCACGAAGGCGACCACGCCGACGGCGGCGACGGGCAGCGCCGGCGCCCGCAGGGCCACGACGAGGATCGTGACGACGATCACGGCCACCAGGCCGACGCCCAGCACCGGGCGCTCCGGCTCCACGGTCGGCGCCACGGTGGTGCGCAGCGAGCGGTGGTGGAGAGCGCCGACAACGAGCGCGGTGACGACGGCGGCGGCCAGCGCCGGCAGGGCCATGTGGGCCAGGAAGTCGCCGCCCGACAGGTGGAGGTGGCCGAGCACGATCAGGTTGGTCAGGTTCGACCCCGGCAGCAGGAGCGATCCGGCATTGGAGAGGAGCAGGCAGGCATAGAGCAGCGGCGCCTCCCCCTCGCCACGGCTGCGGGCGGCGTAGACGAGGACGGGCGTGAGGAAGGTGACCGACGTGTCCAGGTTGAGCAGGGTGGTCACGGCGAGGACGAGCACCACCGTCCCGAGGTAGAGCAGCACACCGTTGGGAGCGAGGCGCGCCAGGGCCTGGCCGCCGGCGGCGAACAGCCGATCCTCCTCGGCGACGAGGCCGACGAGGAGCAGTCCGGCCACCAGGACGAAGGCGGGCCAGACCTGGGCGGCCGCGGCCCGGGCGTGGCCGGGGGCGACGAGCACCGCGGCGAGGAGGAGCGCGGCGCCGGCGGCCGCGGGGAGCCAGCGCAGGGGAGCGGCAGCGGCGCCCGCAGCAGGTCCCGTCGTCGTCATGCTGCGCACCGTCGGACTGTGCCCGGCGAGGAAGGCGCGGAAACGCCGGTGTACGGCGGGAGTTGTCGCGGACTGCCCGGGATCAGGCGGCGCTGGCCTTGACCTCGGTGGTCTCGTCGGCGCTCGAGAGCGCCCGCCACAGCGCCCAGTAACTCTTGTAGGTGATGGCGTCGGTGATGTAGCCGGCCCGCTCCAACTCGGCGTGATACGCGGGCAGGTTGCGCCAGGGCACGCCCATGTCCACATGGTGGGCCAGGTGCCAGCCGGTGTTGTAGGGCACGATCCAGAAGCGGGCCAGCCAGGACTGGCGCACGTTGTGCGTGGTGGCCCGCCGGTCCGCGTTGCGCTCCATGCCGCCGTGCTCGGCGATGGAACGCAGGCGGTTGATGACGCGCCACTCGGTCATCCAGGGCAGGAACCAGAGCAGCGGGTAGATCCACCAGCGCCCGGTGGCGGCCCACATCACGGCCCACAAGAGAGCCTGCACCCCGAAGATCGACAGGCCCATGGGGCGGAACGGCTTGCGTCGCGTGTTCTTGACCAGCGGCACGAAGTTCTTCCACCCGCTGATCCCGACGGCGTCACGGAACAGGCGACGGCGCAACGCCCGGCGCGTGCAGGGGTAGGGCGAGTAGAACGCCATGTCGGGCTCGTCGGGGCCGAACTCGTCCTTGTGGTGGGCGAAATGGACCCGGCGGTAGAGCTGCACCGGCGTGAAGACCGGGTAGGCCACCACCCACGTGCCGACCCAGTCGTTCCACCGCTTGTTGGTGAAGAGGAGCTTGTGGGCCGCCTCGTGCATGAGGATGGCGAAGCGGGCGTAGAGCGGGCCCATGAGGACGAACGCAATGACGTAGCTCCACCACTGGTCGATCCACACCGCGCCGCCGATGACGACGGCGACCCAGAACCACACCATCGCCACCGAGAGGCCGTTGCGCGCGTTGTTGATCCGGCGCAGCTCGGCCCGCAGCGGCGGGAGGGCCATGCCATTCGCCTGCAGCCGCTCGCTGGGCAGGACGTCGGGCCGGTCGGCGGCCTCGGGCACGATGGTGCTTGCCATGGGTCTATATTACGAGAATCAGTCAAGTGACGCAACCACGTAATGCCGACGCTGGCGGAGCGGACAGCACGGCGCCGCCGCCACCCCTGACGGCCCGGTCCG
>DATBAO010000094.1:0-3930 GCA_036271495.1 Acidimicrobiales bacterium | reverse complement strand
GCAGCAGTGGGGAGCTCGGTGGGTGTCGCCGCCGTCCTGGTTACTTCGATCGACCCCTCTCTGGCCCCGATGTTCAGTGCCGTTGCTGCGGCGCTTCCGGCCTGGGCTCCGGTGGTCGTGGGCGCGGTCCGGCGACGGCTGGAAAATGCCGACGTTGCAATCGAAGCCGGAGTCCGATCCAGCGGATCGACGATCGATCGCCTTGTCGCCGCGTCCAACGACGATCCGGGAAAACAGCAGCTCAGCCTTGAGGCTGTCGAAGCGGCCGCCAGGAGTGCCTACAACGACAAGATCCGTGCAATCGGTCAGGCATGGGCCCGGGGAGTGTTGACGGATGACGAAGGCAAGCATGCTCAGGAACGGCAACTCATTCAGACCATGGCGCGGGTCGAACTCCCGCACGTTCGAGTGCTTGGAGTTGTCGAGAGCAGTTTTATTGGCGTCCGCAACGCAGCAACGGCACTGATCTCGGGCTGGACACCTGAAATGATTCAGGGCCAATGTCCGGACTACGGACCGATGCTCGGACAGATAATCGCCGTACTTCGATCGGAGGGGCTGATCGCCGACGCGTCCATCAACAGTGAGATTGGTCGGCCAGGCGAAGAGTTTCAGGTCACGCCAGCGGGTGCGCTGCTACTTTCTCGCCTTCGTGAGGCAGGAGATGAAGCCGTCTGACGCCCCCATGTTTGAGCGGGTAGCCCCGCCACAGTGGTGTACGAGGGGGTGCCCCCGCCTGAGGATCGATCCCCGAGACTCGACGACCACCGCACCACTCTTCAGGTTCCTACCAGCGTCAGCCCGACGATTGCAATGGGGTACCTGACACCGGAGCGACCGAGCCTCGACCCAATATGAGTGGCCGAGAAGTCGGCAGACGCCCGCCGCTAGTGCGGGGCTGGGGCTGTATCCCACCGTACCGGCGATCCAGGGCAGTGCGTTCAAACGAGAATCATGGAGTCGTAGAGTCGCGCTAAGCAGTTTGCTGCTTTAGTTCCTCCTTTACGAGTTCTATCGCTTCATTTGCGAGCCGGTGAACCTCGTCGCCGTACTGATTGACCGCTGCCAGCACCTTGTCTTCTAAGAGAGCTACCTCTTCAATCTCGCCCATTTTGGTGGCAGTCATGATTCGGAATCCCGTGAAACTAACCAGTAGTTCGTCGATCTTCTCTTTCGTCGGTTTGTCCAAGAACAGCCTGACGAGACCACCCATCGTGTCAACATAAGTCTCAGGTGGCTTAGGCGGGCTGAAATCAGCGTCATCCTCCAACGGCGGGAGGCGTTTCAGCGTGGTATCCGGGTCGTTCAGAGCGATTTGCTGACGCCAGTAAATAACGTAGTCCTGCATCCACGAAATGGATGTGGTGACGGCGACACAAGCATCGGCCTTTCGGTCGTATGCACGATCCTGCGAGTGAAGGGTTCGTTCGTGCTCACGATCGAGGTCTCGCTGCTTCGCATCGTAGGTGCGGGCGGCGTCGCCCTCCACCTGCGCTGCTCGGACCGATCGGGCGGTGACCTTGTATGTTGCGAAGGCGGAGCCCGCGCTACCTATCAGCGCGGCCCCAGCAGCGATGAGAGCTGCCCATTCGGTCGGCGTCGGTGCCACGGACCGAAAGCATTACACCGTAGGACTGGCTTGAGAAGGACGCTTTACCGGTGGAGTCCTGCAACGGGACGAGTCTCATTCCGGCGTTCGGGGCTACCCCAAACGCAAGCCTTAGACGGGCTGTGGGTTGACCGTGCCATCCTCGTCGGGGGGCACGAAGGCGATGCACGTCACGCCATCGTCTTCGATAGCAGGAACGACGCCGTAGTACACCGTCTCACCGGAGCGCACGCCAGCCACGGCTTCGGAGATCTCCGACGCCGCCAAGAAGTCCATTTGCACCTCAGGTCCCTCGGTCCGCTGTGTACCCATTAGGACCTCGCCCGTGGTCGCCGCAATGTCAAAGATCTCGGCCTCCACCTGGTCGGAGAAGGGTTCCCGTCGGATTCTGTCGTCAAAGAAGAAGCCGACCCGACTGCCCGAGCGCAGGTCCGGCAGGATCGCAGCCAGTTCGGTGATGGCTTGGCAGAAGTACCAGCGGGTGGCTCCGGCACCACGGGCGACCCGTTCGAGGACGATTGCACCGTGACCGGCCTCGGCAAGCGGTGTAAGACGCTCGAGAAGGCGATGAGTTGCACTCTGATCCACCCACCGATCATGTCGCAAGGGGATACCCCCTAGCCGAATTTGCCGTTCGGAGGCAGGGGCCGACACGACCTCACAGCGGTAAGCAAGGTGAACTCGATCTGAACCGACAAGATCACTGGCCGTCTCTGGGCGCCTTTGCTAGAACCTGCACCGCGCCGGCGTTCAGCTGGGGCAGGGGAGGCGGCAATGAGGCGGGGCATATTTGGCGGCGTGTTCCTATTGGCGGTTTCAGGCCTGGCTCTGACCACTCCACTGGCGGCGTCTGCGTCGTCGGCTGGGGCCCAGAGGCACGCTCACACCGCTAAATGCACAAAGGTAGCCACGGGCCACAAGAAGATTACGAAGGCCGGGATAACAGCGTGTAGCTCGTCCTCCCTGAAGGTCACCCACCCGTGCCCAACAGGATCGACCATCTTCGTTGTGAGTAAGGGCTCGACGTATGCGCTTCGCTCGGGCGCCAAACCCATTCGCGTACCGAAGCAGGCCAGCTTGGTCGCGCTCAACAAGGCTTGTGGCCTCTCGGTGACACCGACCACAGCGGCACAGGCTCTCCCGGCGCCTACCACCACGACACTTCCGCCGACCACCACAACGACCGCACCGCCGCCTCCACCCACGACAGTGCCGCCCCCGCCTCCTCCCACCACTGCGGCGCCCGCCAGTTGCCACCCGCTCACCGATGGTGGCAACTGCTACTCGCCCGGCGAATACTGCCGTGATTCAGATCACGGTGTGACCGGCGTGGCCGGTAACGGGGAGACGATTACGTGTGAGGACAATGACGGGTGGAGATGGGAACCGACGTGAGAGGCGGAGTCAGACTTTGGTTGGGACTATTCAGTGCCCTGCTCGTAGTGGCAGCTATTCCCAGTACAGCAGGCGCGTCCAAAACCCACCACGAAACGAAACTGGTAGGTATCGGCGCGACGGCAGCTGCGATGAAAGCTGCACATGGAGTGTCCTATATCAAGGGCGGCTTGTGTTCGGCCGCTCCACATTGCTTCGGACCCGTAGTCCGCAACAAGGAGGGGTTCGGTTACTTGTTCACATCTGACACGTTTCAGGACGGGATCCTCACGGACTACAGCCAGGCCTTCGCTACGAACACCACAATCGCCTCGGCGGAATCGCAGATACTCAGATGGCTGCCATCAGACGCCAAAATGAGCGCCGTCACAATCGACCACACAGGCGGAAGCTGCGCTCTGATCACGATTACAAGCCCCACGCTGGCGAAGCTGTTCTCTGCACATCCCGACATTCAAGACCCCGAAGGCCAAGTCGCAGTGGAACTCGGCTACATCGACTCAGACCTGAACATGACCTATAACCCAAACAATGTCGAACACGCAGACCTAGACGCAGCTGGACCGACCGTTTCCATGCCGAACGGATCAGTGCAGCCGAGTCCCTATTCTGCGATCAATCCTTCGGTCGGCTGTTAGCTGCCCAGTCGTCCGCCACACTCCCCCAGCCCTCGATGTGGTCAGGACAGACGCCTTGTTGTCAGGTCAGGACACCCTGACAGGTTCCGGGTCACCGATGATTGACGCGAGGGGCCGGAATTTGGCAATCCGTTTGGCAATCAAATGGGCAGCACTGAGGAGACGGGCGCAAACCGCCTGGATTGAACATCCAGCTCAGTAGTACTGGTAAAGACAGCCTGGACCGGAAAGACATTCCGGATGGGCCTCCAGCGTCAGTGGCGCAAGGACCAGTTCCTGCAGGTGTTA
>DATBAO010000093.1:0-11042 GCA_036271495.1 Acidimicrobiales bacterium | reverse complement strand
TCTTCCTGGCCGATGCCATCCCGCCGGCCACGCTGATGATCGGCTCCACCGGCTGGGTGCCCACGCTGCAGTTGTCGACCTACGTGCGGGCCCGCCCCGCACCGGGCTGGCTCGCCATCCGGATGACGGCCGGCCTCGTGGCCGACGGGATGGTCGACGAGACGTGCATCCTGTGGGACAGCCGGGGCCGCCTGGTGGGCCAGTCGACCCAGCTGGCCCGGCTGCGCTTCCCCGACGAGGTCGGCTGACCGACCGATCGGTCTGCGGTCGGCGCGGGCACGTCAAGCCGCCCGGTCGTCGTCGTCCTCGTCGGCGTCCTCGTCGTCCGCGTCGTAGCAGTCCCACGAGCAGTAGCCGGCCGTGCGCGGGGAGGCCGGGTGGAACCGGCAGCGCGGGCACAACTGCGTCGTCATGGTGCCTCTTTCCGTCGAATTCTTCAGTGTCTGCATGGTCATTTCCTGCCGCCTCCTCCTCCCCTGCACCGGCTTCGAACCACCCGCCCTGCACGGGCCGATCGCACCGGTGTCTGAACGCAAAAGAGCCGCTTCCTCGTGGGAAGCGGCTCCTCGACGTCTGGACTTGTGTCAGACCTTACGGCGTCGGTGCCACCTCCCCGCTGCTCAGCTTGGGGATCCCACAGATCTGTACTTCGGACAGGGCCGAGCGCGACTGACCCAGGGAGTTGCCCTCCTGGTGCGACCGGACGAGCCGGGTCTGCATCGCGTTCTGCGCCGTCATGATGTGTCCAGTATACGAGAGCCCGCTGCCGCCTTTGAACGCGGGAACGCAATCTCGGGCAGAGTTCATCGGCGCGTCACATGCCCGCCACGGGGGGCAGGTGGCGCAGCGGTCGCACCAATGCCGGGGCGGCGGCGGAGGCGTTCCGGGTCAGGCGGGCGTCCCGGCCACGCGGGCGCGCAGCTCGGGCTTCACGACCTTGCCCGTGGGGTTCCGGGGCAGCTCGTCGATGAAGACGAACTGGCGCGGCACCTTGTAGTCGGCCAGGTGCTCGAGCCCGAAGGCGCGCAGCTCCTCGCCGTCGGCCTCGACACCGGGGTACAGCACGACGAACGCGACCAGGTCCTCGCCGAGCACCGGGTGGGGCGCGCCCACGACCGCGACCTCTTTGACCGCCTCGTGCTGCACCAGCGCGTGTTCGACGTCGGTGGCGTGCACGTTGTTGCCGCCACGGATGATCACGTCCTTGGATCGGCCCACGATGTAGAGGTAGCCATCGGCATCGAGCTTGCCCAGGTCGCCCGTGACGAGCCAGCCGTCACGCCACATCTCGGCCGTCGCCTCGGGATCCTCGAAGTACTCGCGCTGGCGACCCGGCATCTGCAGGCGCACCTCGCCCACCGTGTCGGGGGGCAGTTGCCCGTCGTGCTCGTCGACGATGCGCACCACCGCGGGCGGCGCGATCTGTCCCACCGAGCCGGGGCGCTTGACCGCCTCGCCCTTGGGCATGACGCAGTACGCGGAACCGGCCTCGGTCATGCCGTAGTTGTTCGACACGAGGGCGTCGGGCATCTTCTCCTGCAGGCGCTCGACGACGAAGGGCGCCAGGGGCGCGCTGCCGACGGAGCACATCTGCACCGACGACAGGTCGGCCTCGGAGAAGCGGGGATTGTCGATGAGGAGATGGGCCATGGTGGGCACGAGGAAGACGGCCATGGGCCGCTCCTCCTCGACGACCCGCAACCAGCGGTCGGCGTCGAAGCGCGGTTGGTAGATGACCTGCATGCCGAGCTTCATCGGCGTGTAGACGAGGGCGATGCCGGCGAAGGTGAACAGCGGGCTGGCGTGCACCCACCCGGCGCCGGTCCAGTTCGGGTCGACGGCGCCGATCATGGAGCCGTTGGCGTGGCGGACGGCGACACCCTTGGGACGACCGGTCGTGCCCGAGGTGTAGAGGATGTCGGCCAGGTCCTCGGAGACGCGGGGCACCTGGAAGGGCGCGCCGTCCCCGGCGGTGACCTCGTCCCAGGTGAGCACCGGGACCCCGTTGTCCGGCGGCGGCGTCCCGGCCTCCGCGCCGGCGTCGATCAGGGCGAGGAGGCGGCTTGCCCCCACCTCGCCGTCGCTGCGCAGGAGGTCACCGTCCGCGACGACGGCCGCGGCGCCGGAGTGCTCCAGCATGTGGGCCACCTCGGCCGGGGCCAGGCGTGGGTTCATGGGGACGGCCACGCCGCCGGCCCGATGGGCGGCCGAGTACGAGACGAGCCAGCGGAGCGCCAGCTCGGGGCGCAGGTGGATGCCGACGCGGGCGCCGGGCTCGAGGCCGGCCTCGACCAGGCGGCGGGCCATGGCGTTGGCGGCGCCGTCCCACTCGGCGAACGTCATGGAGCCGACGTCGACCACGGCGAAGGCCGTCTTGTCGCCGAACTCCTCGGCCATGCGGGCCAGGTGATCATCCATCAACACGGTTCTGCGGTCCCCCTCGAAGCTGTCGGTGCGAAAAGTTGACGCCGGTGTCAGGTTCGTTGCAGCATGGCCGATGCGCCTCCGGGGGTCAATCCCGCGGCAGGCCACCCGATTTTGACCCGAATGACCGAGAAAGAGGCGTCATTGAGCACGGTCCGGTTCGACCTCCCCACGCCGGAGGGCGACACCATCGAGTTCTGGGAGGCGACCCGGGAGGAGCGCCTCCTCATCAAGCACTGTCTCGACTGTGACGCCTATTCCTATTACCCGCGCCCCTTCTGCCCGAAGTGCTGGAGCGAGCAGGTGGAGTGGTACCAGGCCAGCGGGGACGGGACCCTCTACACCTGGTCGGTCATCTACAACAACGACATGCCCCCCTTCCGGGACCGTGTGCCCTATGTGGCCGCCATCGTCGACCTGGCCGAGGGGCCGCGCATGATGACCAACGTGGTGGAGTGCCCCTTCGACGAGCTGCAGATCGGCATGCCCCTGAAGGTCCGTTTCCAGCCCATCTCCGACGAGTTCACGATCCCCGTCTTCGTACGGGCCTGAGGAGGAACACCCCATGACCGAAGCCAACGACGCCGTCATCGTCGCCGCCGTGCGCACCCCGATCGGGCGCTCCGGCCGCTCGCTGGCCGGGCTCAGCCTGCAGGACATCGGCATGCAGACCGTGGCCGGTGCCATTGCCGCCGCCGGCCTGGCCGCAGAGGACATCGACGATCTGTTGCTGGGCGAGGTCCTGCAGGGCGGCGGGTGCACCGCCCGCTACGTGGCCAACGCGCTGGGCCTGCCCCCCGACACGCCGGGCGGGGCCACGCAGCGCCAGTGCGCCACCGGCATGATGGCGGTGCAGGAGGCGGCGGCCAACATCCGCTCGGGCATGGCCGACGCCGTGATCGCCGGCGGGGTGGAGTCCATGACCCGCTCGCCGCTCCTCTTCGAGAAGTCGCCCTTCCCTTTCGGCGGGGTCGAGCGCTTCATTCCACCGAGCCACCCGAACACCCCCGACGCGCCCAACATGAACATGCTCATCACGGTGGGCGAGAACACCGCCCGCGAGTGCGGCATCACCCGGGAGGAGTCCGACGACTGGTCGTACCACTCCAACATCCGGGCCGTGAACGCCACCGATATGGGCTACTTCGACGCCGAGATCATCCCCGTGACCGTGCCGGCGGGACGGGGCGAGACGGTGTCCGTCAGCGTCGACGAGCACCCCCGACGCGACACCACGCTCGAGAAGCTGGCCGCCCTGCGGTCGCTGACCGGGCCAGACGGGCAGATCACCGCCGGGAACTCGTCGGGGATCGCGGACGGGGGCGCCGCCGTGGTGGTCGTGTCCCGCGCCTACGCCGAGGCCCACGGCATGGAGCCGCTGGCGACTGTGCGCTCGTGGAACTCCTGCGGGATTGAGCCGGCGCGGACCGGGTTGGCGCCGACGATCTGCGTGCCGCGAGCCCTGAACAGGGCCGGGCTCAGCGAGTCCGACGTCGACCTGGTCGAGATCAACGAGGCGTTCGCCACCATGGCGGTGGCCTGCTCGCGCAAGCTCGGCTTCCCGCACGAGATCGTCAACGTCAACGGCGGCGCCGTCGGCATCGGGCACCCGGTGGGCGCCTCCGGGGCCCGCATCCTGGTGACCCTGGTGCACGAGCTGCGCCGGCGCGGCGGCGGCATCGGCGTGGGCACGCTGTGCGCCGGGGGCGGCATGGGATCGGCCACGGTGCTGGAGGTGCACGCCCCGGCCTGATCAGTAGTGCCGCAACTCAATGAGGTGATCGTTGGGATCGAAGAGGTAGACGGTGGGCCCGAGGCCGTGCGCCCCTGCCTCCTCGCCCGGGCCCTGCATGTTGCCCACGTCGTGGAACGAGTCCCCGTAGGGCAGCCCGGCGGCGCGCACCCGGGCGAAGGCGGCGTCGAATTCCTCGGGTGAGAGGGCGAAGGCCAGGTGCTCCCCGCCCTTGGTGCCCCACGGCGCCAGCTGCAGCGTGGTGTCGGGGCTCACCCGGATGACCGAGAACGGCCCGTCCTCACCCTCGTGGCCGAAGCCCATGACCTCGGTGTAGAAGCGCACGCTGGCGTCACGGTCGTTGACCGTGAGGATGAGATGGTCCAGCGTCGCCATGGTGGTGGCGAGGCTATTCCTTCTCCTGCGCCCCGTCCGTCATGTGGTCCTTGATGGCGTTGACCACCGTGGGGTCGAGCAGGGTGGTCACGTCGCCCAGCGGCCGGTCGTCGGCGACGTCACGCAGCAGGCGCCGCATGATCTTGCCGCTGCGGGTCTTGGGGAGCTCGGGCGTGAGCAGGATCTGGCGCGGCTTGGCGATGGGGCCGATCTCTTGGGCCACGTGGTCTCTGAGCTCGGCCACCAGCTGCTCCCCCGCCTCGCCCCCGACGTCGCTCGCCCCCTTCAAGGTGACGAAGGCCACGATGGCCTGGCCCGTGGTGTCGTCGCTGGCCCCGACGACCGCCGCCTCGGCGACGGCGGGGTGGCTGACCAGTGCGTGCTCGACCTCGGTCGTCGAGATGCGGTGCCCCGAGATGTTCATGACGTCGTCGACGCGTCCGAGCAGCCACAGGTCGCCGTCCTCGTCACGCTTGGCCCCGTCGCCGGCGAAGTACTTGCCCGAGAAGCGCTTCCAGTAGGTCTCGACGAAGCGCTCGTCGTCGCCGTAGATGCCCCTCGTCATGCCGGGCCACGGCTCGGTGATGACGAGGTAACCACCCGCGTCGTTGCCCACAGAGTTGCCCTCGTCGTCGATGACGTCGGCAGCGATGCCCGGGAACGGCGTCATGGCCGCCCCCGGCTTGGTGGCGGTGATGCCCGGCAGCGGCGTGATGAGGATGCCGCCGGTCTCGGTCTGCCACCAGGTGTCGACGATGGGGCAGCGGTCCCCACCGATGTGGGTGCGATACCAGATCCAGGCCTCGGGGTTGATGGGCTCGCCCACCGACCCCAGCAGGCGCAGGCTCGAGAGGTCATGGGAGGCCGGGAGCTCCTCGCCCCACTTCATGAAGGTGCGGATGGTCGTCGGCGCCGTGTAGAGGATGGTGACCTTGTACTTCTCGATGAGCTGCCACCAGCGGTCGCGCCCGGGCGTGTCGGGGGTCCCCTCGTACATGACCGAGGTCGTGGCGTTGGCCAAGGGCCCGTAGACGATGTAGCTGTGCCCGGTGACCCAGCCGATGTCGGCCGCGGTCCAGAACACGTCGGTCTCGGCTTTGAGGTCGAAGATCAGGTTGTGCGTGGCCGCCACATGGGTGAGGTAGCCCCCGCTGGTGTGCAAGATGCCCTTGGGCTTGGCCGTGGTCCCGCTGGTGTACATGATGTAGAGCGGGTGCTCGGCGTCGAAGGCCTGCGCCTCGTGGGTCGTGCTCTGGCGCGGCACCAGGTCGTGCCACCACACGTCACGCGCCTCGTCCCACGCGACGTCCTGTTGGGTGCGCTGCACCACCAGCACGCGCTCGACCTGGGGGCAGTCCTTGAGCGCCTCGTCGACGGCCGGCTTCAGCGCGCTCGGGGCGCCGCGGCGGTAGCCGCCGTCGGCGGTGATGACGAAGTGGGCGTCACAATCGAGGATGCGGCCGCGCAGGGCATCGGCCGAGAAGCCGCCGAAGACCACGGTGTGGGGGGCGCCCAGGCGGGCACAGGCCAGCATGGCGACCACCGTCTCGGGGATCATCGGCATGTAGATGGCCACCTTGTCGCCGGCCCTGACACCCAGCTCGCTCAGCGCGTTGGCGGCCTGGCACACCATGGTCAAGAGGTCGTCGTAGGTGATGGTCCGGGTGTCGCCGGGCTCGCCCTCCCAGTGGAAGGCGACCCGCGCCCCCAGGCCGGCGGCCACGTGGCGGTCGACACAGTTGACCGCCACGTTGAGTTTGGCGCCGACGAACCACTTGGCAAAGGGCAGGTTCCACTCCAAGACGTCGGTCCACGGGGTGTCCCACGTGAGCCGCTTGGCCTGGGAGGCCCAAAAGGCGAGCGGGTCCGACTCGGCCTCGGCGTAGATGCCGGGCTGGGCGTTGGCCTCCTTGGCCAGCTCTTCTGGAGGGGCGAAGGTCCTCGTCTCGTGGAGCAGGGCCGACAGCCCTTCCTCTCGGGTCTCGCTCACTGCAGCCTCCTCTCGGGCCCGTCCGGCTCGGACGCCGCCCCTCTGATCATTACTTACCCCACGGGATTCAGATGCAACGGCTCGCCCGTGGGGAGAACCTTCCGGCCGCCCATGCCGTTGATGACACCGGCCGCCGAGGCGTACCAGGCGCACGCAGCCGTCACGATGCCCGCGATGCCGCCCGCCTTCACCATGTTGGTGCTGTTGGAGAAGTGCCCGACGGCCAGCAGGATGAACGTGACCTCCAGTGTCAGGAACACGGCGAACACGGCCCGGTTCACGAACAGGCTCCACAGGAGCATGTAGGTGTTGAAGATCACGAAGGCCACCGAGATCCAGCCGAGGTCGTTACTGAGCTCGACCGCCGTCGGCTTGAACTCCGGCACGACCCAGAAGAAGTAGACGGCGACGCCGATCCAGAAAGCACCGTAGGTGGAGAAGGCGGTGGCGCCGAAGACGTTGCGGTTGCGGAACTCCCACATGCCGGCCAGCAGCTGGGCCAGCCCGCCGTAGGCCAGGGCGAAGCCCAGGAAGGCCACCGTGCCCTTGGTCCACCCGACGTTGAAGGCCGAGAGCAGGAAGGTCGTCAGGGCGAAGGCGGCCAGCCCCAGCGGCGCCGGGTCGGCGATCGAGGGCACCTCCTTGATGGCCACTTCCTGCAGTGCCATCACTCCTTGCTGGCTGCCGTTGTGCACCGTCGGTTGCGCAGGACCACCCTGCGCCGTGTCGTCCTTGATTGCCATGAGTCAGCACTCCTTGCTCAGGCGTGGTGAGCCACGGCCCCCACGCGATCAGTGGTGGCACGAGCAGCAACGAGCGCACGCCCCCGGGTGGGTGACGACCCCCGAATCGTGTGTCACCTTCTTCACGGCCCCCAAAACGAATGGGACATTGCATTGTGGGAAGCAGCCTTCCGGCGCCGCAATGGCGGGTCGCTGAAGCGTCGCATTCCTGCGATAAACGGTTGTCCCCGTGCGACAAGCGGCCGCTGGGGGCGGGCCGCCGCGGACCTGCGGCCGGCGCCCTTTCCGACGGGGTCGATATGGCACACTTCTACGAGACACAGTGAACACAGCCGGTGGATCGACACTCGCCATCACGCCGGCGAAGGGGGCCGATGAAAGAGGCGCTGTGGATCGCCTTCGCAGGCGTCGTGATCGTCATCGTCGTCGTGATCCGCTTCGCCGTTCGTTCCGAAAGACGTCTCGGCACACCGACGCAGCGCGCCGCGTTGGCCACGCTGCACACGGCGAACCTGGCCGCCCCCGCCCTGCGCACCGGGCTCAACAAAGAGTCGGCCGAGCGGTCGATCCCCCACCTCCGTCAGCTGATCGGCACCCCCGGCGTCGCACTGGCGGACACCTTCGGGATCCTGGCCGCCGAAGGCATCGACGCCGAGCACTGCGCGCTGTTGGAGATACCCCTGCAGGTGGCCATCTCGCGCGGCCGGCCCCACGTGCTCTCCCCGCACGACATGGTGTGCGCCAATCCCGGGACGTGCTCGCTGCAGGCCGGCATCGTCGTGCCGATCACGACGGACGACGTGGTGGTCGGCGCCATCGTCGCCGTCGACTCCTCGGCGCCCGCCAGCCTGCTCCGGCTCAGCGGGGACGTGGCCGAGTTCGTCTCCACCCAGCTGCAGCTGGCCGAGCTGGACCGCTCCCGCCGACGGGCCGTGCAGTTCGAACTGCGGTTCCTGCGCGCGCAGATCTCGCCGCACTTCATCTACAACGCCCTGACGGCGATTGAGTCCTTCGTCCGGTCCGACCCGGACCGGGCCCGCGAGCTCCTGGTGCAATTCGCCGACTTCATCCGCTACAGCTTCCGCAGTCACGGGCAGTTCGTCACCATGGCCGAGGAGCTCCGCCTGGTCGACACCTACCTCGACCTGGAGCGGGCGCGCTTCGGCGACCGCCTGGAGGTCACCCTGCGGGTCGCCCCCGAGGTGCTGAGCGTCATGCTGCCGCCCTTCGTGCTGCAGCCGCTGGTCGAGAACGCCGTCCATCACGGGCTGGAGCCGAGCGGCCGGACCGGCCATCTGGACATCACCATCATGGACGCCGACAACGACGCCGAGGTCTGCGTCGAGGACGACGGTGTCGGCGCCGAGCCGGGGCAGATCCGGCGCGCGCTGGCGGGCGCCGGCGACGAGGAGGGCGTGGGGCTGCACAACGTCGACGAACGCCTGCGGACGGTCTTCGGCGACGAGTCCCGCCTCACCATCGAGACGGCGCCCGGCGCCGGCACCCGGGTCACCGTGCGCATCCCGAAATACCATGTCGGAGTCCTGTCGTGACATCCGGTTTGAGCGTCCTGGCCGTCGACGACGAGTCCCCGGCGCTCGACGAGCTCGTCTACCTGCTGAAGAACTCGGCCATGGCCTCGCACGTGCGCGCCGTCAGCTCGGCGACGGATGCCCTGCACCACCTCCACCACGAGCGTTTCGACGTCGTGCTCCTCGACATCGCCATGCCGGGGATGGACGGCCTCGAGCTGGCGCGGGTGATGGCGCAGTTCTCCCACCCCCCGGCCGTCGTCTTCGTGACGGCGCACGAGGAACACGCGCTTGCCGCGTTCGACGTGGGCGGCTCGGGCTACCTGCTCAAGCCGGTCACCGAGGAGCGCCTCGTGACGGCGTTGCGGCGCGTGGCCCTGCCCCGTCACGAGGACCACGCGGACGAAGGGGCATTCGACACCATCGCCGTGGAGATCGGCACGCTGACGAGGATGGTGTCGCGGGAGGAGGTGTCGTGGGTGGAATCGTCGGGCGACTACGTCCGCCTCCACCTGCGCGACGGCGCCCAGCACCTGGTCCGGCTCCCCATGTCGGTGCTCGAGGAGCAATGGCGCGACCACGGCTTCGTCCGGATCCACCGCAGCTACCTCGTGTCCCTGCGCGAGATCCGGGAGGTCAGGACGGCGCAGGGGCACACTGTCGTCGGCGTCGGGACCTACGACCTGCCGGTGAGCCGCCGGCACTCGAAGGAGCTCAGGGACCGGCTCGTGCGCCACGCCCGCCGGTCCCCGGGGTCGTGACCGCGGACCCCACCCCGTCCCGTGAGGTTGTCCGCAGCCAGGCGCGCCAGCCCGGCGGGCGGGGCAGCTCTCCGGCGCGCGGCGACCTGTACGAGCCCGACGCCTACGGGAGGGAGCTGCTCACATCGCTCATGAGAGCCCAGGGGGGCGCCTGCGTCACCGTCCTGCTGCCCGCTCTGGCCCTGCTGGCCCTCTACCCGCTCCTGACCGCGCTCTTCCCGTGGCTCGCCACGGCCCAGGTCTTCGGCTTGCCGCTGACGCTGCTCGTCCTCGGCGGCGGGATCTACCCACCGCTCGTCCTCCTCGGCTACTGGTACGTGCGCCGAGCCGAGCGGCTCGAGCAACAGTTCGTCGAACTGCTCAAGGAGCAATGACAGAACCCGCCTCGGTCATTGCCATCATCGCGGTGACGGCCATCACCGCGATCATCGGCGCGCGCGGCGTGCGGGTGGCGCGCACGCCCGCCGACTTCCTGGTGGCGGCGCGCCAGGTCCCGGCACCGCTGAACGCCTCAGCCATCTCCGGCGAGTACCTGTCCGCGGCCTCCTTCCTGGGCGTGGCCGGGCTCGCCATGCTGGAGGGTCTCGGCGCCCTCTGGTACGCCGTCGGCTACGCCGCGGGCTACCTGGTCCTCCTGGCCGCGGTCGCCGCCCCGCTGCGCCGTTTCGGCGCCTACACCATTCCCGATTTTGCCGAGGGCCGCCTCGGGTCGCCCGCGCTGCGTCGGGCGGCGACCGCCACCGTCATCCTGATCTGCGGCTTCTACCTCCTGCCCCAACTCAAGGGGGCCGGCGTCACCTTGCAGGTCGCCGTGGGCGGGCCCGTCTGGGTCGGCGTGGTCGTGCTCGGAGCGATCGTGACGCTCGGCATCGCGAGCGGCGGCATGAAGGGCATCACCTTCGTCCAGGCTTTCCAGTACTGGCTCAAGATCGTCGCCATCGCCGTGCCGGCGCTCGTCCTCTTGTCCTTCGTCCAGCATCCGCCCGTGTCGACCATCACCGGCGCGGCGCCGCCCACCTTCACGCACAGGACCACGGTGGAGTTCCCGCAGGCCCAGGTGATCTCCGTGACGGAGCCGGTCGTGGTCAGGGCGTCGGGCGAGGTCGACGGCGTCCCGCGCCACGGGCCCGTGCGGCTGGAGAAAACCAAGTACAGCGTCGGGTCGGGCGCCACCCTTACCTTCCCGGCGGGGGCGGCCGCGCCGCACGTGGCCGCCAACCCGGTCATGACGGGCGCTGCCTGGACCTCTCCCCTCCTGCAGCTCAACGGACGCCCCGACCACGCGTTGGCGGCGACCTACGGCGTGCTCCTGGCCACCGTGCTGGGGGCAATGGGGCTCCCGCACATCCTCGTCCGCTTCTATACCAACCGCGATGGTCAGGCGGCTCGACGGACCACCGCCTTCGTGCTCCTGCTGCTCGGCTGCTTCTATATCTTCCCGGCCGTGTTCGCCGTGCTGGGCCG